>JAPJNB010000229.1 GCA_026461385.1 Akkermansiaceae bacterium | reverse complement strand
GTCCGAAGGGTGGCGAAGGTGCACCACCAGAAGGCGCACCACCAGCCCCTCCTGCTGAATAAGCCTTCGTGGGTCTAATGTGACCTGCAAATCTCAAAACCGCAGTCTGCTCCGTGCAGTCTGCGGTTTTTTGGTTGGATCCCGTGAGGGTGCTTCCGCTTTGGCGATTTTCAAGGGCCGGGCCGATCGAAACCAATTTCTTCTTGATAGGACTTTACCCGAAAATAGCGTAAGCTAGTCTCCCGCCCGTCTGTGAGTCCTTCGATGAATTTCAAATTCACACCATCTCTTCGGTTGTCAGTCCCCCACTTGGGAAGCCTGTTTGCTTCAGTCGTGGCATTGATCTGGATCTGTCCGATGATTCGGGCGGAAAACGTGGCGGCTTCACCTTCAGCGACCCCACTTCCTACAGTACTGGCCGATCCATTTGAGCCGCTGAACCGCAGCCTTTGGGAGATGAACCGAGCGATTCTCCTCGGCGTGATGCAGCCGGTTGGGAAAATGTATCGGGCGGTGGTTCCCAAGCCAGTGCGAGGATCGATTGCAAACTTCAGCCGCAACATCACCTATCCGGGGCGTGTGCTCAATCATGCCTTGCAAGGGCGGTGGGTTGGCGCCGGAGATGAAACTCGGAGATTCATTTGCAATACCACCGCCGGAGTGGGTGGATTTTTTGATGTCGCCAGCGCCCTCAAGATGCCCAAGTCCAATGCGGATTTTAGCCAAACCTTTGGGACATGGGGGTGGAGACCGAATTCATATGTGGTTTTACCTCTATTAGGGCCGAGCGATGATCGCCATGCGCTTGGGTTGCTTGCGGACAAAGCTGCAGAGCCGTGGTACTATAGCGAAAGCACGATGGCGGCTTCCTACGGTTCAACCTTCAATCGGTTATCGGATCAAATCGAGGATGGGGTCCGAGTGATCCAGCCGGAGTATGATTCGTACGCCCTCACCAAGTATGCGTGGACTCACGCCACCAAGGATCAGAAGCCGGATTGGCAGGTTCATGGGCCAGTCAATTTGGCGACACTTCAGACCTTTGGAGTCATCCAAGCCAAATGCCAAAACTCAGATTTCCCTGCCAGCGGAAGGCTCATGAGTGTTCGCATTCCTTCCACGGGTCGGAAGCTTAAATTCAACTATTGGCTGCAGCCTAACACCGCGCCGCTCGTCTATATTTCACCGGGTCTCAGCTCGCATCGGCTGTCCGACACGACCCTCTGGTTGGCAGAGTATCTCTATCAGAACGGATTCTCAGTGGTGACAACCACGAGTGTTTTTCATCCAGAATTCATGGAGCAGGCCTCGTCCTCCGACTTGCCGGTTTACCCCCCGAACGACAGCCATGACTTGCATGTCGCCCTCACGGAAATGGATCGTGCTCTAGCAGCCAAGTATCACGGAAGATTAGGCAAACGTGCATTGGTCGGTTGCTCGATGGGCGGCTTTCTTGCATTGCACCTCGCGGCAGGTGAACGATCTAACCATTCCGATCTTCTGCGATTCGATCGCTATCTCGCGATTGATTCGCCGGTGGATCTTCGTCATGGTGTGGAATGTGTGGATGCGTTCCAGAACGCGCCTCTTGCCTGGCCGAAGGAGGAGCGCCAACGTCGCGTCGACAATGCATTTCAAAAGGTGGCAATGATCGGAGCGATGGTAGGGCCGGCATCTAGCATGCCCGTTTTTGATGAGGTTGAATCCAAGTATCTCATCGGCATGACCTTCCGCATCACCCTGCGTGACATTATCTACAGCAGCCAAAAGCGGCATGACCGACATGTGCTGCAAAATCCGATCAATCCATTCAGGCGGGATGCAAGTTATCAAGAAATCATGGGTTATTCGTTTGAGGATTACTTGCGCCAATTCGCTGTCCCTTACTGTCGGGAAAAAGGAATTCGCGTTTCTGATCTCACGCGTGAGGGAAACCTTCGGTCACACGAGGAGCAACTTCGGCGACAACCGAAGATTCGAGTGCTGGCGAATCGGAACGATTTTCTGCTAACGGCACAAGATGTGGACTGGTTAGGGCGTACTTTTAAAAAATCGCAACTGACGATATTGCCCGATGGTGGCCACCTCGGAAATTTGTCGAGCCCGCCTGTCCGGAAAGCGATTCTTCGCTCACTGAGTGGCCTTCAGTGAGATCATTCTGCTTAGGCCGCCGACCAATGGAACGGGGGTGATTTCAATGAAATATTGGTGGTTGAAATTCTAGAGACGTTATGAAAGATCAAACTTTGATCCAACGTAACCCCAGAAGAATCAACATACCCCCAAAGAATATGAGCAATGAGCAATTGAACCCTTTTCCGTGGGGAAGACTCTGGACGATCAGCATTTTTGGCGTCCTCGTTGCAATGGGTTTGGTAATTATGCCCTTTTGGGTGGGCCCGCCCCATGGAGAAAGGATGCCAGATCTGGTGCGTTTTCTTGGGCATTTTCATCCAGTGATCCTTCATTTGCCGATTGGGGTCTTTGCGCTCATTCTGGTGTACGAACTTGCGGCATTTGTTGGAAGGTGGCGTGTTGCCGATCTAGAGAAATCGACATTTCCGCTATTTTTTGGCGCTGCGAGCGCGGTGGTCGCGGTCGTTGCTGGATTCCTGCTTTACCAAGGTGAGGTTCAGTTCAAGGGCAGTGCATTGGTCGAGCGCCACCTTTGGAGCGGAATTGCCTTTGCGGTGGCTGCGATTGGAACTTGGATTTGTAAAGAATGGACTTTCGCGTGTGGAATAAATGCAATTTTCTACCGCCTGCTTTTGTTTGGGAGCGTGGGCGTGATGGGTTTTGCCAGTCATCAGGGTGCTTCGGTGACCCATGGAGAAGAGTATCTAACAGAATATGCTCCTGCGCCAATTCGCCAGTTGTTAGGGCATAAGGAAAAGCCAACAGCCAAAAGCGAGGCGGTGATTGCCCCGGTGAAATCGTCCCAAGATCAGCAGCTTTATGCTGACGTCGTCGCGCCGATTCTTGAGCGTCGATGCGTCCAGTGCCACAAGGAAGGCAAGTCCAAGGGCAAGTTTCGGATGGACTCCTATGAGTTGTTGTTGCGAGGAGGCAAAGAAGGTGCCGGCATCGTTCCGGGCAATGCGTTGGAAAGCAACATTTTCGTCCGGGTGACTTTGCCGAAGAGTGACGAGGAGCACATGCCGCCAGAGGGTAAGCCAGGGCTTGAAGAACACGAGATCGCCATCATCAAGTGGTGGCTCGACCAAGGTGCCGACCGAACCAAGTCAGTGGGCGAATCCGCTGTGCCGGAAAACATCCGGGCGGCGATTGCATTGTTACCCACGACTGCATCGGCGGCGGCATCAAAGAGTCCAGAGAATGCACGTTCGGAGGTGATAGACGACGGCTTGCGCCTGCAGGTCACGAAAATATCGAAGGCCTTTCCCGGAGCGATCACCTTTGAATCCCAGCAATCCGACAAGCTGGCTTTTACTGCGGCTTCGCTGCGTGCCAATTTTAAAGATGCCGATCTAAAGACGCTCGAAGCCGTCGGCAACCACTTGACTGCACTGGATCTGGCAGGAACTCAGGTGTCCGATTTAGGAGTGGCTCAAATGGCATCTGGGAAAAACTTGAAGATGATCCGTCTATCGGAAACGCGTGTGACCGATGCTTGCATTGATACCTTGCTGGCGATGCCCGAACTCGAATCCGTCAATCTCTATGGCACCAAGGTAACGGATGGCGGGGTGCTCAAACTTTCCGGACTGTCTCGATTGAAGCGTCTTTACTTGTGGAAAACTGAGGTCAGTGACGGTGCGATCCAAACACTCCAGAAAAGCTTGCCGGGGTGTGAAATCATCCGAGGGGTTTCACCCTAACATCAAGCAGGTTGCTGCTGCGAAATGCAGTGAAGCGTCCCACCTTCTTCGACGAGATCAAGGCAATCGATGCCGATCACTTGCCGACTGGAAAATAGCTCGCGAAGGACTCCTAGGGCGTGGTCATCATTTTTAGGTTGGCGAAACGTCGGCACCAGAACGGCATCATTGACGATGAGGAAGTTCACGTAAGACGCCGGAAGAATGGGGAGTCTCCAGCCCGCCACCGCACAGGCCTCTGGGAGTGGGAGGGTCACGACGTCGAAGGGTTTTCCGTTAGGCCCATGAAATGAATTTAAGCGCGCCAAGTTGTCGGCAAGAATCGCTTGATTCGGGGAATTCGCATCTGCATCGATGCACGCCACAATCGTTTGCGGATCGATGAAACGTGCAAGGTCATCAATGTGCCCATCGGTATCGTCGCCCTCGATGCCTTGCTTGAGCCAGAGGATCTCAGTAACGCCGAGGTTGTCGCGGAGACGCTGTTCGATTTCTTCACGGCTGAGGGCCGAATTTCTGTTAGGGTTCAGTAGTACTGCCTCGGTGGTTAGAAGTTGGCCCTTGCCGTTGACCTCGATCGCGCCGCCCTCGAGGATCATTCCTCCGTCAAACCGGCGAAGACCGAGCGACTCAGCGACTTGGCGCGGGATGGCATTGTCTTGATCCCAAGGTGAAAATTTCCCGCCCCATGCGTTGAACTCCCAGTCGGTGACGGCCACTTCGCCTGTGGAGGGGTTTTTCACAAAGATGGGCCCATGATCGCGGCACCAGACGTCATTGTGTGGATGGTCGAAGAGTTCGATGCGCTCGGGCACGGCCATCGCGCGGTGGCATGCGTCAAGGATCATTGCGTGGTCGGCCTTGGCCGCGTTGATGCGCACGGGTTCGAATTGTGAAATGGCGGCAGTGATCTCGGCGAATTTTGCCTGCATCGTGCTGCGTTTGGTACCACCCCAATGCCTCGCGTCATTCACTGGCCAAGAAAGCCAGATGGCATCTTGAGGAAACCATTCGGGAGGCATCGAGAATCCGGCATCGGCAGCAGTCACGAACACATCATGAGTCGATCCTATGGATGGATTCCAGCACTGAATCGGCGGCGGATGGGTTTTCTCACTTCGCTGGAGCTGCCCGGCCACGTCGGGTGAATGACTGACACACCACGCGGCTCACTGCTTACTCCAACTCGAGGGATCCACTATCTACCGAAACCACCCAGATGGATGAGGTTCGTGCATGCAATTGAACCCAATCACACACTCAAACCCAACCCAGAAAAATTATAGAAAAAGGACCATCGCGGCGTTGTCCCTGGGTGCTGTTAGTTATTTGTTAGGAAATGTTGATACCGCAAACGCGTCAACTGCCGGCCTACAAGCGGTCGAGCTCGGATGGGACGCTGTTCCTGAAGCGGGCGTTGTCGGCTACAAGATCCATGTCGGAACCACCAGCAACCAGTACACGACGGTCATTGATGCCGGTTCGGTGACCAGCCTTGTTTTGCCCGGATTGGCAGCGGGTAGCACCTTCTATGTCGTTGTCACGGCCGTGGCAAATACCGGGCTGGAAAGCGATTTCTCTTCAGAAGTTTCATTCCAGACCGCTCCGCTCTTGCCACCGGGTGGCCTTCATTCGCTCAATCTAGCATGGAATCCCGTCAGCGATTCAGCGGTTGCGGGTTATCGGGTCCAGGTCGGAAATTCAAGCAGAAATTACACGTCATCCTATAACGTAGGATCCTTGACCACATTCCCTGTTGCTAACCTAGAATTCGGAAAAACCTATTACTTTGTGGTGAGTGCGATTGGCACCACAGGCCTCGAAAGCGAATTGTCCAGTGAGCTAGCGGTAAAGATCGCACCGCCTCCGTTGCCCGGCGGCGTTGCCATGGGTTCCACCAGTTCGGATTCATCGGTGCCCGGGGTGCCATGCGTGAAGTGGAAGTTTCCTGCTTCAGATCTTGGTTCTTCGCCTGAGTTCTTGGTTTCGATGAGCAGCGATCTCATTCACTGGGTGGACGCAGGTCCGATTTCGCCGAACCAATCCACGGTCAACACGGCGGGAGAGGTTGAGTTTTCATGGCCGATTCAAGTGACGAGCGGAAAGATGTTTTATCGGATGACTGCCAGAAACTGGATGGGCACGCCCGTGCTTCCTTGACGGAAGCCATGGAGGTTGGTGATCGCCTTGGACGGCTCCGCGCCGCCAAGTGCGATCTAATTGGTACGGGTGCTTGGAACCGGATTGACGGAACGCCCTAAATTGGGGAAAATAACCGGAGATTCAACCAAGCGCCTACCATGCTCCAAACTGGAATTCTAAATCCTGACCTCCTCCACCTGATCGCCCGCATCCGTCACACCAACACCTTGGTCATTGCGGACTGGGCATTTCCATTTTGGCCCGAAATTGAGACGGTGGACATCTCCCTGACCCTGGGAATTCCGACCGTGCTCGATGTGCTCGACCTGCTGACTCCGGTTTTCAAAGTTGGCCGGATCTGGCAAGCGGAGGAGTTTGTTGCCAGCAATACTAGCGAAACCGTCGAGCAATTTGCAAAGTCCTTCGGCAAGATCCCGCTGACCCGCGAAGCGCACGTGGACTTTAAAAAGCGAGTGCCTCATGCGATCGGACTTATCCGGACCGGTGACCCGACGCCCTATGGCAATATCATTTTAGAATCTGAGTGAGGTGGTGGGGACGCGTTCTGCGTTGGTCTTTGATGGGTCAATCCATGAACGCTATGCCGAACGCGCGGTCTGCAAGAATGCTCTGGATATTCCAAGCTCAATTTGAAAAATCCCCCCCAATCCCAGCAACATCTGATGCAAGGCGTGACGTGCAATGGCTGATCCTTTCAAACCTCCAGGACCTCATTCGAATGCAGCCATCCCTGATGGGCTCCGGCATCAGCTAGATGAGTTTCGTGGCCAGTTGTGGCGCGCAAAGATCGTTGAGGCCCTTGCGGCAGGGGTAATTGGTTTGCTCGCTTCGTTCCTGTTAGTTTACGGAATCGACCGCGTTTTGCAGACCCCGGTCATTCTTCGCTTGGTGATTCTCTTGTTAGGTGGCTCGCTTTCCATGGTCTTTGCGCCCTATTGGTTGCACCGCTGGGTGTGGAAGCAGCGCAAACAAGATCAACTGGCTCGATTGATCGCGCGGCGTTACCCCGGGCTGGGCGATCGCTTGCTGGGAGTGCTCGAGCTTCAACGCGAGGGTGGCAATGAAAATGGCCATTCGTCACGCTTGTTCGAGGCGGCGATGGAGTCAGTGGCGCTTGAGGTTGAGCGCTGCAACCTCGATGCAGCCCTGCCCATCAGAAAGCATCGGACATGGGTGGTGTGCATGGTTGCGCTGGTAGTCATTGTTGCCATGGTCGTCACCTCGACCCCTCGCGCTGGACTCAATGCGCTGCAGCGATTGCTCCTGCCGTGGTCAAAAGCTGAGCGTTACACCTTCACCCGCTTGACAAGCCCACCCACATCTCGCGTCGTCGCAACGGGCGAGTCGTTTGAGATCATTTTTCGGTTAGATCGTGGTTCGGAACAGCATCCCGCAACGGCGTTTGGCAAAATTGGAACGCAACCAGGGGTGATGTCGCGGCTCCAATCGAATGCTTACCGCTTCGTCTTTCCTGGACAGCTAGAGCCCCAGACCGCGACGTTTAAGGTGGGGGATCTTCGTCACGAGGTGCGGGTGATTCCGATGGCGCGTCCGGCAGTTGAATCCGCGCTCGCAACCATCACTTATCCAAGCTATCTCGGGCTGGACTCAAAAACGACGGATCTGAGTACGGGCATCCTCAACGTGGTTGCCGGTTCTCAGCTGAAATTAAATCTAACCATCAATCGGCCACTTGCATCAGCGAGGTTTGGGCCAACTCAAGTGAAGCCCTCTGGAGAATCACCGGAAGAGGAAGGCAATTTTAGATCATCTAGTGGATTGTTAGAACTTTCGGACAATGCCGCGAGGACCTCGCTCATCGATGTTGGTACGGTGCCGTTTGAGATTCCATTTTCATGGGTCGATACCCATGGCCTTGCTGGAGAGGCTGGCTACCATCTACGCATTGCCACCTCGAAGGATATCCCTCCATCTTGTTATCTCCAAGGAATCGATCGGCAAAAAGTCATGTTGCCAGAGGAGACTCTCGATTTCGAGCTGTCCACCGAGGATGATTTCGGGGTGAAAGAGTCGGGCATCGAATGGGAAGGTCAATCCAATCGGATGACCTCAGAGACTCTCGCGAAAGGTTCCTTTAAGTTGTTTGATGGGGCGAACGAGGGTCAGAGATTCACGAGAGCCGTAGCGTTTTCGCCAGCGGCTTTTGAGATTGTACCACAGAAAATCATACTCCGAGGGTATTGCGAAGATGCATACCCCAATCGCAATCGCGTTTATTCCGAGCCAATCACTCTCTACGTGCTGACTCGGGACGAACATGCACAGATGTTAAAAGGCAAGTTTGATCGAATTGTCACTGAGTTCGAAGACCTCGCTCGCCGCGAGCAAGAGTTGCTAGATGAAAACCAGCGGCTGATGCGCCTCGATGGAAAGGCGCTTCAAGATGCAACGAGCCGAAAGCGTCTGGAGGGCCAAGAGCAGGCGGAGGCTGAGAGTAAAATCCGAATGAAAGATCTAACAGAGCGGATGGAAAGTCTCATGAAAGATTCGACCCGCAACGGTGAGATTCCCAAACACACCCTACAGAAAATTGCGGAATCTTTGAAGCCGATGCAGGAGCTTTATCAGACAGATTTACCAGCGGTGAAAAATAAAATTGGTGATGCGCAGGAGCGTTCGAACAGCGAAGAAAAGACAAGTGCTGACGTCTCGCGTGCCGTGGAAGAGCAAACCAAGGCGGTAGAAAAAATGCAGGATGCCATTGCAAAGGTGAACGAGGCGAACCGACGTTTTGAGGCTGGTACGTTTGTCAATCGGCTTAAAAAAGCGGCTGGCGAGCAATCGGCGTTGGCGAGTGCTCTGGTGGATGTGTTTCAGAGTGTGCTTGGGGTGCGGATGTCGAAACTGGATCCAGCAGACCAGCGGAGATTGAAACAAGCTTCCATGCAACAGGCGAATACCGCGTCCGATCTGCGCTGGTTGCAGGAAGACCTAGCCAATTATTTTGGTCGTACCAAGGGCGAACCGTTTAAGCAAATTCTTGATGAAATGCGATCATCGCGCATGGATGTCGGCCTTGAAGACATCCGGAGCCTGCTGACGGTAAATCATGCATTCATTGCCACTGAGAATTCAAAGAACTGGGCGAACCAGCTCGATGAATGGGCGAAAAAACTGGAGGGTGAAAATGACCGATCTGGAAATGGAGGGGGTGGCAGCGGAGTGAACCCAGAAGATGAGGATTTCGAGTTTATGCTGCGGGTTATGAAACTTGTCCAACAGGAGCAAGACCTCAGGGGACAAACTCGTGTGCTCGAACAAGCGAGACGCACGTCACCCAACTTACCTAACTAAACTGAAAAACCATGAATCGGCCCATTTTATTCGCCTGCTTGCTTTTGGTGGTAGGTAGAGCCACCTCGGAGGAGGTCTCGATAGAAAAAGTTGCTAGAACACACCATGAGGGAGCTCGCCAAGTGGCAGACCGACAAGACGAGCTGTCTGCGGATGTGCAACAATTGAAGATCGAGCAGACGGTTCCTCAGGTGATCGAATTGTTCAATGATGTTGAAAAAATCATGGATGAAGCGACAGACCAACTCGCAAGCGGTGACACCAGTGGGCGCACCATCGCGACGCAAACTGAGGTCATTGAGATGATTCACGCAGCTGCTAAGGAAAAGCAAAAACAGCAGGGTAGTGGGCAATCGGGTGGTGCGATGATGGACATGATGGAGCGAATGATGGGTAAGTCACCTGATGCCGCTAAAGATAGCAAAGGTAAAGGTGCTGGGAGCTCGGATCAAGGCGGGGAGGGTGCAAAGGGCGCGGCGGACTTAGCAGTGAACCCAATTACAGAACCTGCAGGTGGCAAGAGTGAAGCGCGCCGAGTACCAAAGGCAAGTGGCAATGCTGGACACGAATTGCCCGAAGAATTCATAAAGATGTTAGATGCATACAATCGAGGGGCCGAGAAAAAACAAAAATGATTGCAGCAACCATCATGACCTCCTCATTGGTGAATCCAGTTAGAATTCTAGCATTCTCTATTGCCGTTATGGCATCCGGATGGGCTCAGGATTCACCGATCCGCCTGGATGATGTCATTCCGGTACAAGCTGAATCGATTTACACGAGAGGACTTGAATATCTCGCCAAATCTCAGGTTTCCACAGGCTGTTGGGCAGGAACCGTTGGTGCTGAACCTGGGGTAGTTGCTCTATGTGTAGCCTCATTTCTTGCACATGGTGAAGATCCTAACAACGGGCCATACGCCAAGAACATCCGGGTCGGGATGGACTACATTATTTCCCAGCAAGACGAAAGAACGGGCTACATTGGATCAAGCATGTACAATCATGCGTTTGCTACCAAGGCCCTAGCAGAATCCTATGGAGTACTTGAGGATCCACGAATCGCGAGCGCACTTAAAAAAGCGGTTGAATTGATTATCAGTTCGCAGAAAGGCAATCGATTCGGTGGCTGGCGCTATACACCTGGAAGCGTCGATGCGGACACCACGGTCACTGGGTGCCAAATGGTGGCATTGTTTGCCGCTCGCAATGCTGGAATTTTGGTACCCGATGAAACGATTCGGAAGGGTCTTGCTTATCTTGCATCATGCCGTTGCAAAGATGGCTCGCAGGGCTATACTGCACCATCAGGCGGCAGACCGACCTTGACTGCCATCAGTGCTCTTTGTTTTGCGCTCGCTAAGGAGGTCGATTCTAGTGGATACCATGCAAGCGTGGAATATCTTAAAACGAATATGGATTTTCGCGATCGGCTCTATCCATTTTATTTTGAGTATTACATGGCACAAGCATTGTTTCACGCCGATGAAATCGCATGGAAGGAGTGGAATTCACGCAATATCCGTTATCTTGCGGCCATTCAATCTGCCGACGGATCATTCCCGGGCAACCAAGGTCCATCGTTTAGCACGGCCGGTGCTTTGTTATCGCTCGCATTGAACTATCGATTCCTCCCGATCTACGAAAAGTGATCTCATGCTGACTTCGTATTTAAAAATCTTTATAAGGTCAGTGATGATAGGTGCTGATCTTGGGTGCCTCTGCGCCGACGAAGTGATGCAGTCGGATGGCTCGCACGTGTCTGGAGTGGTCCAAGCAATTCATGAAAACGGGATGATTGAGCTCAGATCTCCACTGGCCATGGAGCCACTTTTACTAAAGGCGAACACGGTGAAGAGGGTGAAATTTACGGAGGAGCTGACCAAATCAAGCGCGCTGAGTGGTTTAGTTCGATTGAGGAATGGTGACCAGTTCCTTGCAAGCGTCCAAGGATTGAGTGACGTTGACCTGCAAGTTTCGTCTCAATCACTAGGGCATTTAAACCTTCCTCGCGAGCTCGTTGAATCCATTCAATTTGGGATTCGTGAAAAAAAGATGATTTATGCGGGACCTAACACAGACGATGAATGGGTCCCAAAGATCGGATCGGTTGGTGCGTGGAGGTTGGTGAAGGGTGTGCTGACCTCGAGTAGCGCGGCCGTTGCCGGAATGCCATTTGAGGTGCCGCAGCAATTTGGAGTGAAGTTCACGCTGCGTTGGCAGTCTGATCCTGCGCTCCAGCTGTATTTTGCAGATCCATTGACACCAGCGGCCGAAAGGGTAGATCGTTATTATCTCCAATTCAACAGTGCGGGTTTTGAGATCAAGAGGGAGTCGAGCAAAGGCAGGCATTTTCACTCGGTGATGATGTCACCTCGCGGGCCGGATCAGTTTCCGAAGAATCAGTTAGATATAGAAATTCGAGTTGACCGCAAGACGTCGAGACTTGATTTGTTTTTGGATGGAGCGCTTGAGGCGAGTGGGGTCGATCCAGCGCAAGATGCCACAACTGGGGGAGGTTTATCACTCTTGAGTGCTGCTCCCACCGGCTCGGTCCAGGAGGTTTTTGGGATTCAGCTATTTGAACCGGGGCAAGAGTCCATAGCGAACTCTAGTGACGATGAGGCAGACTCTCAATCTGACAGGATGCTAAGTCGTGATGAGGAAATTTGGAGTGGCCGACTGAGTGCGACCCGCTTGGAAAATGGTGGCTTTGCTTATTCGCTTAAAGGTGAATCCGATGAGCAGACCATTGAGCTGGCGGAGGCTGATCTAGTGAAGGTATTTTTCGCGAAACCTGAGCATGAAGTTGAATCAAAGCATAAACTATTAGTTAGGGTTAAATTGCGTGAACATGAGAGGCTTGGGCTTGCGTCTATTGCTCTTTCCGACGGTAAAGTGACTGCGGTGCATCCGTTGCTGGGTGTATTGAAATTTGAGCAAACTGCGATATCCGTGTTAGATTGGATCGAAGATCAACCGGAGGAAATGTCAGAGGAATGAAACTCTCGTGGATGCTGGTGTTGTTGAGATTTTCGTCGTGCCTCGTCCTCGCCGAGGATTCCTTGGACTCGATGGTCCAGCTTAGCAACCTTGATGGGTTGTCTGGTTCGGTCGAATCAATCGATGGAGAGCGGCTGGTTTGGAAATCACCCATGCTTGAGAAGCCTGCTACATTTCTAATGAAAAATGTAATCGAGCTCAGACAAGCTGGAGAGATACCCCAGCTTGATGATCGGTCCGAGGCTTTGGTGAAGTTGACGAATGGAGATGCGGTCCGAGGGCAATTGGCATCGGTGAGTGGGGATTCGATTGCCTTGGACACTGGTTTTGCGGGGCGCATGACCTTCAACCGGCTCATGGTCGAGAGTGTGACGATCAGCGAGCGCACGAATTTTCTCTACAAGGGACCCAGCGGCTTGGATGGTTGGCGGCAATCCGATGAGAGTCCTGCGTGGACTTATCGGCATTCGATATTTTCGTCGAAAGCATTAGGGGGAATCGCGCGAGATGTTAGTTTGCCGGATGAATGTCGCATCACCTTCGATGCTGCTTGGAATGGCGGGCTGGGGCTTAAGCTGATTCTCTTCTCAAATGATGCCGGGAGTGACCATCCCACCAGCGGCTATGAGGTAACGTTCCAGCAGCGCTCGGTGTATCTGCGGAGATGCAATGGCCAAAAGTTTCTTGGGCACACTCCTAATGTAACTTTGTTAGAGGAGAGCGAAAAAGCTCAGATTGAAATCCGTGCGAGTTTGAAGTCTGGCAAGGTCTGCCTTTTCGTGGATGGTGAGGCGGTGGATGTTTGGACTGATCCGAACGTGGCGGCAGAATCGGGTGGAGGAGTGATTCATTTCATTTCGACGACCGCCTCGCCCGTGGAGATATCTGGCATCCGGGTAAGCAAGTGGGATGGGGAGTTGGATCCGGTGGCTGGTCCGCAGGCGATGTTGGATCAAGATCTTGGTCCGCACGATGATGATCCTTCCAACGTCGGTGCTGCCGTGAATGGTGCTGCTGGTCGCATGGAGTTGAGGAATGGTGATACCATCTCGGGTGAAGTGGTTTCGATTGAAAAAGGAATGGTTAAAATCAGGACGGCATTTAGCGAGGTTACTATTCCATTAGAAAGATTGTGTGCGGTGACACTGAAGCCCGCGAGTCTCGAGCGTTGCAAGCGTTTGAGCGGCGATGTTCGCGGCTACCTTGTTGATGGATCCTCCCTCGTGTTTCACCTCGACGGGATGGAAGGTGGTTTTCTGATCGGTTCTAGTCAGAATTTTGGAACGGCAAAATTGAATCTCTCTTCATTCGCAAGAGTCGAATTCAACATTTACAAGCCCTCAGGTAAGGAGGGCGGTGTGGCCGAATCCCGCTGAGCACGGTGGCTCATTGGGATTCAGTTAGCTTGGTTGGGCGATTCGTTCAAAGGATGCTCTTTGAGAAGTTCTGCGGGTGAGTAGAAAAGCTGCTGCGACTTGGATGCTTCGCGGACTTTGCTCACCTCTTGCGGGGTGACTGCACTGCCGGTGTTGCCGAAGGTGTTGCGGACGTAGGTGAGGACTGCCGCGACCTCAACATCGTTGAGGATGCCTCCGAATGGGGTCATCGGCACTTGGCCTGGGTACTGTTTTCCATTGAGTTCAAGGGGGCCCATGAGTCCATGGAGGGTGATTTTAATCGCACGGGTTGGATCGCCAGCGACCCAAGGGCTTTTTGCAAGGGGTGGGAAGGCGCGATCGATGCCCTTGCCATCAGGTTGGTGACAGGTTGCGCAGTTCGCATCGCGGAAATAAATCTCGTGACCTGCTAGAAATTGCCTCTTCTCTGCATCGTTTAGGTGGGCGGGCGCGGGTGGTGCAGGGTTCTCGTTTTTAGGAGTCTCTTTGCCGCCGTTAATGCGGGTACTTGCGGTCCAGGCCGCAGCACGGTTCCAGTCATCAAGCGGGTGGGTCAAGGCAATTTTGATGACATCTTTCCCGGCATCGTTATTGAGCCACGATCCAGCGATGATTGCTTCTAGCCGAACTCGGCCATGAAGATCACTGGCGGCCCTTTGGAGCAGTGTTGCATGATCGGGGATCTGTGAGGCATTGTAGCGAATCACCCGAACCGCAGCCGCGCGGATGTGGTAATCCTTTGACTCAATCAGACGATGAATGAGGTCGGTGTTCACCTGGTTTAACCCCCAAGTTGTCCAGAGAGCTTCGAGCAGATGGTGTTCATAGCGTGGATCCTGAGGATCGAGGGTTGTAACCCATTTTTTGATGGCGGCGGTCACTTGCTCCGCAGGGAGCGAGCGAAGCTCACGGCGGGTCCGATAGCGTGTACGGTATTCGGGTAGCTTTAGATTATCTAACAATGTATTGATGGATGCTCCTGCGATCTTTGCTGGCTCGACGAGTGGGCGTGATGGGTAGGTGATCCGGTAGATTCTGCCGTGGACGTGATCGCGCAGTGGGTCACGTGCGCTGTGCTGCATGTGGCCGACGAGGGTGTTGTGCCAATCGATGACATAGAGTGAACCGTCGGGTGCAAACTCGAGATCCACAGGGCGGAAATTTCCATCGGACGATTTCAGCAAGTCTTGGCGGAATTCCGTTTTGTAGCCAGTTCCATCATCGACGATCTTGTGTTGTTTGATTCCAAGGAACCCGATGTTGTTGCAGAGCAGCATGTCACCTTGGACCGCGTCAGGGAAGTGGCGGGATGATACGAACTCAAGTCCGGAAGTTGGACGGACTGCTTGGCCTTCCGGGACGAGGCTTGGAGTTGAGGGACTTTGGCTGCCGTAGGTTGGTTTTAATGAAGCTGGAAGCATCCAGTTGACGCTTGGTCCCGAGGTGTGGAGGAAGAAATCCTGTCCCCAGTCGTCGAAGGCAATTCCCCAAGGGTTGGGGATGTTGAGTTGGGCGGTTCTTTCTAGCTGACTCAGTTGTGGATTGAAGCGGAAAAAGCCGCCATTCATCGCTCTAACAGGTCCATAGGCGGTTTCGACGTTTGAGTGGAGGAAAACTCCTTCGCCCATCAAGAATGCACCCGAGGGATCTGCGCAATAGGCGCTGATCGCGTGGTGGGTGTCATGCGTATCAAATCCACCGAGTACGATTTCTCTAACATCCGCATGATCATCACCATCTGTGTCACGAAGAAGCATTAAATTAGGCTCTTGCGAGACATAGACCCCTTCGGGCGCAAATTCAAATCCGATGGGCAATTGGAGCTTGTCAGCAAATACCGTCTCTTTGTCGGCGCGTCCGTCGCCATCCGTGTCTTCATAGATGAGAATTTTGTCATTCGGTAGTGGATCGCCGGGCCGGTATGCTGGGTAGGTTGGCATGGTGGCGACCCACAAACGGCCGCGGTTGTCGAATGACATTTGCATGGGTTTGGCGAGATTGGGGAATTCTTGCTCGGATGCAAAAAGTTTGACTTGGTAGCCTTCGGGAACGGT
>JAPJNB010000228.1 GCA_026461385.1 Akkermansiaceae bacterium | reverse complement strand
GTTTGTTCGCCCGCGTCATCATGGGCGCGACCGACTCCGAGGAAATTGGTGCGGCCATCCGAGAAGCCAACGACCGCACGGACATCAAGGCGGTCATGCTCAACATCGACTCTCCGGGTGGAACCGTGGCTGGCACACCAGAGCTTGCCAATGCCGTCGCCTCACTGAACGAGCAGAAGCCGGTCTATGCATTTTCCTCCGGCCTCATGGCATCCGCTGCCTACTGGATCGCCAGCCAAGCCCGCGCCATCTACGCTACCTCCTCCGCACAAGTTGGCTCCATCGGCGTGGTGCAGGCAGTGGTCGATGATTCCGCAGCTCTCGATAAAGAAGGCATCAAAGTCGAGGTTTTCTCGGTCGGCAAATACAAGGCGATGGGCGCACCGGGAAATCCGCTCACCAACGACCAACGCGAACTCATCCAATCCAACCTCGCGGAAATCGCCGGTGAATTTCATGCAGCGGTTCTAGCAAAAGGACGCGCGATCCCACCAGAGGCGATGGAAGGTCAAACTTTCAGCGGTCGCCAAGCCCAACGCTACAACCTCGCGGGCATGGTCCCGGATCGTGCCGAAGCCATGCGCCGCCTCCGCGTCTATCACGCAGCGGTTGACACGGGATCACGGGCGATGACTACCGCACTTGAAGACCAACTCCTCGAAGCCCGCACGCAGGTCGATGACCTCACGCGGGACTATCACGCACAGACAGAACTCCTCACCGAAGCGACCACCGCCGCAGATGCACTGCGCAGCGAAGTGGAATGGCTCGCCGCACAAGTCGACACCCTCAAGGCCGAGCGAGATTCTGCCATCGGTGAATCCAGCGCCCTGCAAACTAACATCACCGAACTGAAGGCATCGCAGACCGACTTTGATCGCAAGCTGCAACTCGAAGTCGCCCGCGTCGTCGCCTCCACCGGCACCATGTTTCCGGCCAACATCACTGCGGCAGGCGACCACCTCCAAGCGCCGAAAGCAGAAACCCTGCAAGACCTCGTCGCTCAGTACGAACAAATCGTCAGCGATCACAAGCCGACCGAAGCCGCCGCATTCTATCAACAACACCTCGCCAAACATTTCACCCGCTAACAGACCATGGCTAACTCACACGCAACGGTTAATTCCGCCATCATCGCCCAGACCGCGCTCAACACGCTTCAGGCGAAATTCCCACTCCTCGGACAAATCGCTACCGACTTTTCCTCGGCGAGCGTGAAGTTCAACCAGGACATCGTCACTCACATCGTCACGCCCACCGTGGCCAAGGACTTCGTGGCCGCCACCGGATATGTGCCCGACGATCAGGCACAGGTCGATGTGAGCGTGAAGATCAACAAGCACGCCTACGCGGGCTATGCGATCACCGACGTGGAACGCTCGACCAGCGAGATCGACCTGAACCAGCGCTACGCCGACAAGGTGGCCTACGCCTTGGGTCGCAAGGTGAGTGACGACCTCATGGCACTCATCATCAACGCCAACTTCACCAACAGCTCCAGCGTGGCTGCTGCCAGCTTCGGGCGCAACACCGTGGTGGACATCAGCACCAAGCTCAACAAGCGATTCATCCCAGACATGGGCCGCTTCATGTTCGTCAATTCCGACTACTACAACTCACTGCAAAAGGACGAGGCGCTCTACAAGGCGTTCATCACCCCAGCTGCAAGCAATGTGGTGGTCACCGGAATGTTGCCCGACGTGAACGGCTTCACCGTCATCGAATACTCTGCACTCCCGGAAAACGGCGAGCGTCTCGTGGGATTCGCAGGCATCCGCGAGGGACTCATCATGGCCGCCCGCGTGCCGGATGTCCCAACTAACACCGGCGACACCGTGATCCGCGTCGTCACTGACCCGCGCACCGGACTATCCATCCAAGTGCGTGACCGTTACGACGGCCGCCTCGGTAAGCAAGAAGTGAGCTTCACGCTCATGTATGGCTTCGCCACGGGCAACAAACCCACCATCGAGCGCATCGTCCGTCCGGCATAATTTTCAAGTGGTTCATCAAGCACCCTCTCTAGGCAACTGGAGGGGGTGTTTTTTGACACCTACGCCAACGCATGGGCCTCGCAGCGGAAATTCTAGCAGACTTTCAGAGCCTTCTCACTGAACACGGCGTGAAGGCCAAATGGAAATCCATCGACCTGCTCGTGCTGATCAGCCGGGTGCGCAACGAACAACAAATCGACATGGGCGGATTCGTGGAGGCACCCGACCTCAGCCTGCGCGTCGCGAAAGTTTCATTTCGATCAGCCACGCCAAAGTTCGGCGAGCGTATCGAAGTGGACGGCACCGCCTACCGAATCTCCAAAGTCTCCGCCCACACCCGCTCGCCGATCCTCAACCTCAGCCTCACCACCACCGATGAGTGACGTGCGCTTCACCACCAAGATGAATGGAACGAGCGATGTGAATCGCCTGCTCAACCGCTACCCGGAAAAAGTGGGCCGCACGCTTGAATCGCTCGTGAAACAAGAAGCGCGTGGACTGGCCGTGGAACTCGCCCGCAACACGCGACCATTCGGGTTTTCCGAAGCGGCCAAGCAACGCGGTGAAAAGGCAGTGGCGAAGGACATCGGCAAAGTCTTCGCACTCCCGTCTGATGCCTTCGAAAAAACCAAGCTCGCGGACCCAGTCGCTGCCGACAGGTTCTGGGCGAACATTCAGAACCGACGATTCTCCCGTGCAGAAAAGGCGCTGCAGTCGTCGAACTCGCAGTGGAAAGATCTATCGGTCGGTCGCCTTGATCCGAAGCTCCACCACCAGAGCCGCAACAACAAAGGCACCGTGACACGCAGCAAGCCAGCACAAATCGTCACCAGCCCGAAAGCTCGCGACGCCTACATCGCCCGCATCCAAAAGCGAGTGGGATTCGCCAAAGGTGCGTGGATCAATGCGGCAAAAGCGATCGGCGGGCGTGTCCGTGGATCAGAGCAATGGGTGACTCGCCACAAGCAGTCCCCTGGCACCGCCACCGTGAAGACAGGCACCAAGCCATCCGTGACGCTCATCAATTCACTCGACTACATCGACCAAGTCAGCACAGCGACTGGGATTGATCTCGCGCTCCAAGTGGCCGCCGGACGACTCCGCAAAGCCTTATCCACCTCGTTGTTGAAGATGGCCGAGCGGGCAAACCGATCTCTGCGCAGGGCCGGTTGACGCGCATCCACGGGCGAGATGCCAAACCTGATCGAAGACCGCCTCACCACTCTCCTTGCTGAGTGGATCGACACCAATCGGCCAGAGGGATTTCCGGATGCACCCACGTTGCCGATCCACGTCGCCCGCCGCGATGAAATCCGCACTCGCCCATGCGTGGTTCTCAACGCGTCCGAATCAAAGCCGATCCCAGCCATGCCCAACAGTGCGCGGATGAAACTCGACGTGCATTTGTTCTCGCAGGTGGACGACACGCCTGCCGAAACACACGCCGAGTGGGCAGGAAAAATCGTTTCCATGCTGCAT
>JAPJNB010000227.1 GCA_026461385.1 Akkermansiaceae bacterium | reverse complement strand
GCGGCCTGAGCTGCGAGCCGAACGCCAATCCCGTGAATGGCCGCAGCTTTAGGGAATCTCATTGCTTGCTTGAATTGGCCGCTCGATCGGTCATGGTCCAGGGAACGCTATGAACCGACGTTCACTTCTCACCATGATCCCCGCCGCCTCCGCCATCCTTGCCAGCCGCTCCAGTGGGGCGCAGTTGCCGCCGTCCGCCACCAACGAGGCGGGCTTTGCGATCTCGTTACAGTGCTGGACGCTCCGAGAGTTCACCTTGCTTCAAGCCATTGAAATGGGCGCGAACGCCGGGGTGACCGGCCTCGAACTCTACCCCGGCCAGCGACTCGGTGGAGCCTTTGGCGATGCCACATTCGGCATCAACATGACCGATGACCAAGTCCAAGGGGTCCTCGACCAACTGAAGAAAAACCATTTGGTCGCCCTGAACTTCGGCGTCACCGAGATTCCCAAGGAAGAAGCCGAGGCGCGCAAGACCTTCGAGCTCGCCAAGAAATTCAACTTCTACGGCGTCACCACCGAATCCCTAGGTTCTCTCGACACGCTGGAAAAGCTCGCAAAGGAATATGACGTCAAAGTCTGTTTCCACAATCACCCCAAGCCCAACCCGCTCTGGCATCCGGACACCGTCTGGAAGGCGATCGATGGCCGCCACGCGAACATCGGTTACTGTGCGGATCTCGGCCACTGGGCGGCCTCCGGCCTGGATCCCCTCACGGTGATCCAGAAAATTGCACCGCGAGTGCGTTCGTTTCACATCAAAGACCGTGCCTCGATCACCGCGCCCAGCCCCGACCAACCCTTGGGCACCGGCATCATTCCGCTCCCCACCATCCTCGACGAGGTGCGCAAGCACGGCTTCGCCGGAAATGTCTCCATCGAATACGAATCCAACTGGCACCACAACCTGGCCGAAGTCGGACAATGCGTCGGCTACCTCCGCGCCTACTCAAAGCTGCGCCCTTGAAGCCCCGCGCCACGACGGAAGCGGCATCTGACCACAAAAAGACGGGTAAAATGATGCCCCGCGAGGCAAGGGGGCGTTTTGGTGACGCGCGCGGTGTCAGCCCTTCTTCGGTCGTATCGAATTTCTCATCCATGCGTCTGCCTCCTCGTGGGAATGAAAACGGAAGACTCCCCTGGGTGTCAGACGGTGACCGCTTTCCTTGAATGGATCGTTGATGAATTCCTGCAGGCCATCGGCACCGAGTGCGAGCAGGGCGAAGCTGGAGGGCTCAGGCACCGTGCTCCATTCGGCGATGCCCGTGCTTGCCGAGGTCGGGCCGGTGGGCGCGGTGAGGCGGGCGAGCATGCTGTCCTGGCTCTCGAGGATTTCCTCCATCTCGCGCTCCATGAAGAGGATGCGGTAGTGGAGATCTGAAATTTCAGATTGATGATTTGAAATTTTCAGCGGGAGGGCCGCGAGGAGGGGGGCGACCACCTTGAGCGAGTGGCCGCGGGCCCCAGCGAGCCAGCTTTTGTCCGGGCCGGTGAGCAGGGCGGCGACTTGGTCGTGCTCGTAGTAGCCTTTTTCATTGGAGGCGTCCGCCACGCGGCAGGCCGGAAACGAGAGTGATGAGCTCCTCCGGGGCCACGCCGGCGAGGGCTTCGGGGCGCGGTTGGAGCTCGGGCATGGGGCGGGTTTCCGGATCGTCGCCACCGTGCAAGCGGGCGTCGTGCTCGAAGCGGGCGATCTGGCCGAGCATGCGGAAACCGGCGGCAAACAAGGGGGCCATGGTCACGGAGGTGAGGAACAAGTCAAGTTCGCGGACAAACTGTGGATGAGAGGTTCGGGTAAATTCAGGCAATTTGCGAATTTTCGAGAGACAAGATTGCGCTGGGCTGGCATTTAGATGACAAGAAGTGCGCCGCCCATGACCCAGCTTTTGATCGAACCTGCCCGCCGCACTGGATGCGAGGACCTTGCCTTGCTCAATGATGTCCTAACTAGCGCAGTCCAGCGCCAGCGGTCGCCCATCGATGATGTGCTCGATTCGGGCGTGGTGGACGAAGAAAGCTACATGGCGGAATTGGCAAGCGAACTCGGAATCGAGTGGCTCGACATCATCCCGATCGCGGAAGTTCCCTTGCCGTTGCGCGAAGCCTGCGGCCCGCGATTGGCGCTGAGGCACCGCTTATTGCCTGTCGCCATCACCGGTGAGGGCGATCACAAACGCCTGAAGCTCGCCACGTTTGACCCGCTCAATTTGGTGGCGCGCCAAGCCGCCGCTCAAGAGATCACCCTGCCCATCGACTGGTGCATGGCCTCCCGCAAGCGCCTGCACGAGGCTCTGCGCCGACTCTATGGTGTTGGTGCTGACACGTTTGAACAGATCCTCGAAGGACGTGATTTCGACTACGACCAAATTGAAAATGGCGAGGATGAGGCCAACGTCATCGACCAAGACGACGACGAAGAAGCCAGCGTCGTGAAATTCGTGAACCAGATCATTCGCGAGGCGCTCGACCAACGCGCGACCGACATCCACGTGGAGCCGTTGAGCACGAATCTCCGGATCCGTTATCGGATCGACGGACGCCTGATCGAGATCGCCGTGCCCGAGAACATCAAGGCGCTCCAAAGCTCGGTGATCGCCCGTTTGAAAATCATGGCCCGCCTCGACATTGCCGAGCGCCGAATGCCTCAAGACGGCCGGATCAACCTGCAATTCGAGGGAGCCACCATCGACGTCCGGGTCGCGACGGTCCCGACGGTTGAGGGGGAAAGCGTTTCCCTCCGTTTGCTCAACCAAGAAAAGTTCAACATCGCCAAGCTCGGCATGGAGCCGTTCGTGCTCAAGAAAATCGAGTCGTTGCTCCACATGCCCAACGGGATCATCTTGATCACCGGACCGACGGGATCGGGAAAATCGACCAGCCTCTACTCGTTCCTCACGGAGGTAAATCACCCGGAGCGGCGCATCGTCACCGTCGAGGATCCCGTGGAAAACAAGCTCACGGGCGTCATGCAGATCGCCGTGAAAAACGAGATCGGCCTGACCTTCGCGACCGCCCTGCGCTCGATCTTACGCGCCGACCCGAACATCGTGATGATCGGGGAAATCCGGGACTTGGAAACCGCTGAAATCGCCATCCGCGCGTCACTCACCGGCCACTTGGTTTTCTCCACCCTGCACACCAACGACGCCATGGGCGGCATCAGCCGACTCATCGACATGGGCGTGGAGCCCTTCCTCGTTTCCGCCGCCGTCCGGGCATTTCTTGCCCAGCGCCTCGTCCGCAAGCTTTGCCCAAATTGCAAAGTCCCACGCGAGGTCAGCGAGCAGGACCGCGCCAACCTCGGCATGCCGCTCCACCTTGACGGCCAAGTGTATTCGCCGAAAGGCTGCGACCGCTGCCGGATGACGGGCTTCTCAGGCCGACTCGCAATTTACGAAATCATCTTAATCACCCAGCCGATGCAGGAGTTGGTCGCCCACCGCGCCCAGGCCGCCGAGATGCGCACCCAAGCCATCCGTGACGGCTACGTGCCGATGCGCGAGTACGGCTGGCACAAGGTGATGAAGGGCGAAACGACCATTGAAGAGGTCATCTCCGTGACATCATCCGACATCGGTGGGGGAGAATAAGACCGCGCCGCAGCACTTCAGATTTTTTGCCCGATGCCCATTTTCGCCTACAAAGCACTCGCCGCCAACGGTTCTGTCACCAGCGGAGAAATCGATGCGGCAGACCGTCCAGAGGCGCTGAGAATCTTGGACCGCAAGGGCCTCCAACCGGTCAATCTCAAGGAAACCGCTGCCACCGTTTCATCGAAAAAACCGCAGCCCAAGTCGAAGGCGGCGGATGCGGAGCGCTCGAAGGGAGCGGCAGCCGATCCCAAGGAATCCGTCATCCCGGAAGGGCAAATCAAATTGAAACGGCAGGAGGTCGTCCTCTTCACCGAGGAACTTTCGGACATGCTCAGCGCCGGCCTCCAGCTCGAGCCCGCGCTGAAGTCGATGGAGAGCCGTCAAGAACTGGGCAACCTCAAGGCGGTCTCATTCAAGATCCGACACATCGTGCGGGACGGGGTGAATTTCTCAGTCGCGCTTAAAAAAGTCAGCCCCAGCTTCGGTCCGCTTTATTGTTCGCTCGCCGCTGCCGGTGAAGCCTCAGGTGCCCTTGACGACATCCTCAAGCGCCAGGCCCATTACCTCAAAACGCTCGCCGAATTGCAGGCCCGCTTGATCTTGGCGATGATTTATCCCGCGTTCCTGATCCTCGCCGGCATCGGGGTTTCGATCGTCTTCGTCACTACGCTCATTCCTCAGCTCACTGCGTTGATCCAGAGCAGTGGTGGGAAAATTCCGTTAGGCGCCGCGATCTTGATCGGCATTTCCAACTTCCTAAGCAAGTGGTGGCTGGTCGTGCTCCTTGCGCTCATCGCGGGTGGCATCTTTTTCAAGGCATGGAAGGACAACGACGCCAACAAACCGGCATGGGACCGCATCAAGCTCAAGCTGCCGCTGCTCGGACCCGTGATCACCAGCCGATTCTACGTCCAGTTCCTCGAGACCATGGCCAACCTAGTCGGCAATGGCCTTCCCCTGCTCCGTGCGCTCGAGCTCTCACGCGACGCCACCCAAAATCGCTCGCTTCGGACCGAGCTCGACCAAGTCATCGCGCAGGTCGGTGACGGCCGCTCGTTTTCCAAAGCACTCGTCCGGAATGGTGCCTTCCCGCCGCTCCTCATCGACATGATTTCCGTGGGTGAACAAACCGGGAAAATCGACCATTCGCTCCGGCGCGCCGCCGAACGCTACGACAAGGAACTCGACAAGAGCCTCCAACGGATCATGGCGCTCGTGATGCCCATCGTGCTGATCATCATGGCCGGACTGATCGGCACCATGGCCTATCTGATGATCACCTCGATCTTCCAGACGATCTCTAATTTGCACTAACCTGCTCCGACGCACGCTTTTCTAACAAAGATAAATAAAATCTGACAAGGGCCACCTTCTGTCTTGTCAGATAGACGCGCTAATCTAATCTACCCCCATGTTTAAAAAGCCTGCAATTTCACTCGCGTTGGGTCTCGGACTCTCGCTTTCGCTCCATGCTGCTCCAGCTCACCGGCTCTTGTTTTTTTCAAAATCCAGCGGATTCCAGCACCCGGTGATCTCGTGGAAAGATGGTCAACCGAGCTTCGCTGAAAAAATCTTCACCGAGTTGGGAGCCAAACACTCATGGGAGTTTGTCTTCTCGAAAGATGGCTCCAAGTTTTCGCCTGAATACCTCGCGGGATTTGATGCCGTCATCTTCTACACCACCGGCAACCTCCTGACCACGGGCACCGACAATCAACCGGCAATGACCCCGGCGGGCAAGCAGGCGCTGTTCGACTACATCAAAGGCGGCAAGGGCTTCATCGGCCTGCATTGTGCCAGCGACACCTTCCACACCACCGGCACACCCGACCGTCACCTCGATGCCACCAAGGGCGAGGACGCTTACATCTGCACCGTAGGCGGCGAGTTCATCGCGCACGGTGCCCAACAAGTCGCGACCAACAAGGTGATCGATCCGAAATTCCCTGGGTTTGAAACTGCGGGCGATCAATTCACCTTCGCGGAAGAGTGGTATTCGCTCAAAAATTTCAATCCAGACCTCCACGCGCTCACCGTGATCAAGACCGAGGGCATGGACGGTGAGCCGTATCACCGCTCGGACTACCCGACGACCTGGGCGCGCGCCGAAGGAAAGGGCAGAGTTTACTACTCCGCACTTGGTCACCGTGAAGATGTCTGGACCAACCCCACCTTCCAAAACATCCTCGTCGGCGCCATCCGCTGGACCACGGGCGATGTCGACGCCGTGATCCCACCGAACCTCAAAACAGCAGCTCCAGACGTGGTAACCAACCCTCCGGCTGAAGCCGCGAAGAAATAAGCTCGCGGGGCCGGTTCAAAACTGGAGCCTTGAGGACGTCCTTTGAGGATGCGCTCCGGCTCGACGGCGATTGGGGATCGAGCGTACCTAGGGTGGGGGTCTGTGCGTTGTCCCTTGCCCACGGCACAGAACGCGCTCCCTCTTGGCTATACCCAAAGTGTGGTGCAGAACGCCACAAGAAGCGCCGTGCATCTAGGGCCCCTCGCACAACGCCATCCCCCACCTCCCGCTCGCTAAACCCGATCACTGCGAGGATGCTTGCGGTAAATTGAAATGTTTGTCCGGGAGATTGAAATGAAATGGGAAATTGAAATGGAGTCTACGCTTACCTGCGCACGGCTCCACCATCACGCGAAGATCGATTCCACGGCTTTGCCTTTGCCATCGATGGTCGCGTAGAAGGGGCGTTTCTCGACATCGAACACTGTTTTCGGGCTGATGCCCATTGCCGTGAAAATGGTGGCGTGTAGGTCGGGGATCGACACCGGGTCCTTGATCGCGACTAGAGGACGTTCGTCCGCCGTGGCTCCGTGCAGGTGGCCTTTTTTCACGCCGCCACCGAACATCACCACACTCGATCCCTGGGTGAAGTGTCGATGCAAACCATAATGCGCCGGGCTTTCCAGGGTGTCGCCTTTGGCCCCGGCCTGGTCGTTGGCTTTGGAGCCGGGGCCACCTTCCATCATCGCATCGCGCGAAAACTCACTGGCAACGATCACCAAAGTGCGGTCTAACAATTTCCTCGATTCTAGGTCCTTGATCAACTGCGCGATCGGCCCGTCGATTTCTGCGTGCATTTTTTCCGTTAGCGAATGGCCGTTCTTGTGGGTGTCCCATCGGTCGAACGGCACGTATTCCGTTGTGACCTCGACAAAGCGCGCGCCGTTTTCCACGAGTCGGCGGGCGAGCAGACAGCCCTGGCCGAAACGGCTGGTGTTGTAGATTTGGTGCATTTCCTTAGTTTCGAGGGTGATATCGAAAGCATCGCGTTCCTTCGATGACAGCAGGCGGTGGGCATTCTCAAGCGAGCGCAGCATCGATTCCTGTTGATGGTCCGAAAGGTATTCGCGGTGAGGCGACTGGGCGATCAGTTTGGCGAGCAGCGCGCGGCGGCTTTGAAAACGGTCGGGCGTCATGCCTTTTGGAGGTCTCACTGCCGCCGCCGCCCGATCCGGGAAAGGCAGGTTCATCGGTCCGAATTCCGATCCGAAAAATCCTGCGGTGGTGAAGGCCTTGAGCTCCTCGTTTTCGCCCACGCCTTCGAGGCGCTGGCCGATGTTGATGAACGGCGGCATCACCGGATTTTTCGGTCCGAGCACCTTGGCGATCCAGGCACCGATGTGTGGGGCCGCGACCGTTTGCGGAGGGACGTAGCCGGTGTGCCAGTGGTACTGATGGCGCGAGTGCAAAATCGCACCTAGGTCCGCCTGCACTGCCGAGCGAATCAGCGTGGCGCGGTCCATCACCGAAGCGATATTCTCTAGGCCTTGGCAAATGTTGATGTTGTCCACTGCCGTACGGATTGACGGGAAGGTGCTGAGAATGTCTTTCATCGGCGCTCCCTTCACGAACGGCTGGTAGCGTTTCGGGTCGAACGTTTCCGGCGAGGCCATGCCGCCGGCCATCCACAACAGAATGCAGCTGTCGGCTCGGGCGGCGGGATGTTTAACCTCATCTCCGGCCAGCAACTGCGGGGCGCGGGCCGCCCAGGCTGCGGCGGTGCTGGCGGAAAGGGCTTTGAGAAAATCGCGACGGTTGTTCATCATTTCTAGAGTGAGGGTTCAGCGGATCAATTGGAATTCGGGAAGCATGAAAACCGACCAAAGAAAATCCCCGATGGTCGCGGGTTGCGGGGTGGTGCCGATCACCTGCAGTGCGATCTCTTTTTCTGCGGTGGTCGGCGTGCGGGACAAGGCCTGGAGGTAAATATCGTC
Source organism: Akkermansiaceae bacterium (assembly GCA_026461385.1). Lineage (GTDB taxonomy): Bacteria > Verrucomicrobiota > Verrucomicrobiia > Verrucomicrobiales > Akkermansiaceae > Luteolibacter. The sequence continues at coordinate 2,505 of JAPJNB010000227.1, read as the reverse complement.
GATGAGTGCCGCCGCATCCGATCCGCGTTTGCTCATGATTTTCTGCACGCCTTTCGAAAGGATGTCGGCAAGAATGCTGCCGTTATTGAGATCCATCGCCTCCAAGGTGGTTAGGTCGTTGGGTCGGGATGTCACGATCTGTTCGCGGTTTGGCCGACCGAGCGAGCGCATCAGTTCGTCCGACTTCATCAACGAAGCGCGCACCGGTATCGGCGGCGCGTTGGTCAGGCGGGCAAGGGCATTTTGGAATCCCGCTTCATTGGTGTTCCAGAACGGTTGGTTGGTGCACTTCGCCGCCGGGTGCCATGCGGTATTAGCAGCTACTTTGCCGCCGTCGGCAGGCATCACCTGCCAGGAATCATCCGAGCTAACCCACTCGGTCGCTCCTGACTGCACCAGCATCGCTTGGAAATAACAACCCGCGGGATTCGGTACGCTGCCGCGGTTGGTGGCGATGATCATGATTTCGTTGGCACCCTTGCGAAGGTGTGGTTTGAGATCGACGACCACCGGAGCCGTCCAGTCATTTCCTTTCGTAACGTCCTTGCCGTTGATCCGAAGGCTGAATTCGTCGTCGCATGATACTGCGGCCACAGCGGAGGTGAGGTCGGCCTTCAGCTCGATGGTTTTTTTCAAGGCGATCGTTTCACCGGCCTTCGACTGCGCACCGCCATCGATCCAAACCCAGAACGCGAGAGGCATCGAAGTTGCTCCATTGACTGGTGACTGAGGTGGCGAGAAATCAGGCTTTTGTGGAGCGCTGCCGGTGATCTGCCAGAAGGCATCGACCATTTCCTCTGCGGTCATGCGCTTGGCGCGGGGACCGGCGTATTTCCACTTCGATTCATCATCGTTCTTCAGGGCCTCGGTTTTCGATTGATAGGCCTGCGAGGTGCAGATCAGTGCGATGACTTTTTTCAAATCGTAGTTGTTCTCGACCAGATAGAGCGCCAGGTAGTCGAGCAGTTCCACGTTCCATGGTTCGCTGCTCATCGCGTCCACCGGATGTACAATGCCGCGGCCCATTAGGCGATGCCAGAAGCGGTTGACAATGGTGCGGCTGAATTGCCCGTTGGCGGGTGTCGTGGTGAGTTCGGCGACCTGTTTGAGGCGTTCCGCCGGAGGTTTCGTAGCGTCGATTTTGCCCAGTTCCGGAAAGAGCCAGTAGGGCTCGGCGATTTTGCCGGTCGGTTTGTCGCAGCGGGCGATCTCCAGCTTTTCGTTAGAAAATGCGGCGGCGAGACCGTACGAATCGGTGAGCTTCCAGTTGTCCGTGAACGAGTCGTGGCAGGACGCGCATTTCAGGTTGATGCCGAGGAATGCCTGGCCGACCGACTGGGCATATTGGATTGGCACCGTCTGACCGGCGCTGACTTCGCCACGCCACTTGATGCCATTGGCAAATCCGGCGCTCGGGCCGCTGGCGGAGATCAATTCGCTGGCGAGTTGGTTGTAAGGCTTGTTCTCCAGCAACGAGCGGTAAAGCCACTCGCTGATTTGCGAGCGTCCCTTGGTGATGTAGCCGGTTCCCGTGTAGTCATTGCGCAGCAGGTCGTTCCAAAAGGTGAGCCAGTGCGAGGAATAACCAGGCCGGTCGGCGAGCAGGGAGTCGATCAACTTTGCCCGCTTGTTTGGATCCGCGTCGGCGAGATAGGTTTTGAGAAAATCGGTGCGGGGAAGCACGCCGGTGATGTCGAGATGCACGCGTCGCACAAAGGCCGCTTCATCGATCGGCGCGGGCGGGGTGGTTTCGGTCTTGGCGAGGTGGGCGTCTAGAATCCGGTCCAGCGGGTGATCTCGGCCATTTTTTGCGGGCGGCAGCGTCGGACGGGTGAGTTTCAGCGGTGCTTCGTAGGAGCCCTTTTTGAAAGTAAATCCCGGTTCCCACGCGGCTCCGGCATCGATCCACGCGGCAATCAGGGCGATGTCCTTTTCCCTCATCCGCTCGCCTTTGGGAGGCATGCGTTCGTCTTCCTCTTCGGAGGTCGAGCGCAGCATCTTGACCAACAGGCTGTTGCTGCTGTTGCCGACTTCCATCGCGAAATGACCGTCGTTTTCCTTGAGAAAATCCTCCCGGGTATTCATCGAAAATCCACCCTTGTGTTTGTCGCCCATGTGGCACTTCGCGCAACTCTCTTTGAGGATCGGAGCTACCTCGTGGATGAAATCCACGGCCCTCGATGGAAGAACGAGAAGCAGGCTTGGCAGCAGGGAGAGGGGGAAACGCAGCGAGGTCATCGTTGGTCTACACGCAGAGCAACCGCAATCTTTCAGGCCGCGCAAATTTTTTCTGTAAAACTGGCTGATGGCTGTTTCTGAAGGTGGTTGGTTTTGTGATTTCGGTTTGCTTTCTGTTAGCTGGGAGCAAATTCAATTTCTTGGACCAACTGAAGACCGCTGTTAGACCATTTCTAAATCCCAGACAAGAAGTAAGTATATTTGTATTCATCAAGGTTGGTCAGCGGCGAGTGGGGAGAAGAGGAGGACGAAGAAGGTTATCAAGAG
>JAPJNB010000023.1 GCA_026461385.1 Akkermansiaceae bacterium | reverse complement strand
GATTGACGGCACTTGCCGCCCGGCAAGCCGTGCCGCCCTTACGGGGCTACTTACAGTAGTCTTCCGCGGCTCTTCCCAGAGCCTTGGTTCTCGACCTTCCCACCTTCGCACTTTTTACCGCCCGGAACTGATTAGAAGGCGTAATTTATCGGTGCAAGAGACGAAGTCCTGCCTTGGACTCGATGTGCCGCGCGCATTTGAGCAAAGGAGAAAGGAATTTTTTGGGATCAGGAGAATTCCCCTTGGTGTACAGCGAGCAAATCGCCAGAGCGGCGTGGATGCCGATCTCCGCGTTGCCGATTTCCACCGCGGCATCCACCACGCCCGCCACGGTTTCATCTGAGGCGGAAGAAAAATGCTCGCGTGCGGCTTGGGCGATAGATTTTTCCAAGGCCATGCGCTCCGGGCGCTTCATTTTTTGGAACTCCGGTGTCGATTGCAAGGTAGCCTGCCTCGCTTCCGCAGGCAGGCCGGCCAGGAGCATGCGTCCAGAAACGGTGTGAATGGCGCTGAAGCGTCCGCCGGCTCCGACCGCGAGATGAACGGGCCTCGGGGACTCCACCCCGGCCAGAACAACGATTTCCGTCCCCTCCAACACACTAAGATGGCAGGATTCACCGGTTTGGACACTCAGCTCCCGCAATGCGGGCAGCGCCGCATCCACCAGTTGCCGCACCCGGCATTGCGCGTGAGAAATCTGATAGAGCTTCAGCGAGAGCCGGTAGCCTCCCAGGTCATCGCGAAGCACGTAGCAGCGCCGCTCCAAGAAATTCAACATCCGGAAGATCTCGTTGTTTTTGCGCTTCAGCACGACGGCAAGGCTGCTGAGCGAGAGCGGCTCGGGGCTGGCGCTCAAAGCCTCCAGGATCTCAAGCCCCTTTTCCAGGGCGGGAACGGAATAGTCGGGGGATGGCGCGGTCATAAGGTGATGATGATTTCATTTGCAAAATAGATATTTACTGATAAAAACACAAGGCGTGACCCCAAAAATCATCACCACCCCACCTATGCCGGGAAAAACGTTCCCGATCGCGGTTATCGGAACCGGAGGAATCGTCAAGGACGCGCACCTGCCGGCCTACAAGAAAGCGGGCTTTCCGGTTTGGGGGCTCATGAACAGGACAAGAGCGCGGGCGGAAGAACTCGCCCTCGAGTTTGCGGTTCCTCATGTTTTCACAAGCCTAGAGGAAATGGTCGCAGCCGCGCCAGAGGAGGTGATTTATGATTTGGCGCTTCCGGCCTCGATGTTCGCCGACTCGCTCCGCCAACTGCCGGACCACTCGTACGTGCTCATTCAAAAGCCGATGGGAGAAAACATGGCGCAGGCGGCCGAGATCCTTGAGGTGTGCCGGAGCAAGAATCTGAAAGCGGCGATCAATTGCCAACTGAGGTTTGCGCCTTTTGTGCTGGCGGCGAGGAGCCTGATTGATGCGGGAGAGATCGGGGATTTGCTGGATGTCGAGATGCGGCTCAATGTTTTTACGCCTTGGGAGTTGTTTCCGTTTCTGGAAGGGATTCCCCGGTTGGAGATGGTCTATCACAGCGTGCATTATCTGGATTTGATCCGGTCATTTCTCGGCCAGCCCCGCAGCGTCATGGCCCGCACGGTGCCTCATCCCGCTCTGCCCAAGCTGGCGAGCGTCTCAAGCACTATGATCCTCGATTATCCCGATCCTTTGCGGGTAACGATCACCACGAACCACACGCACCGCTTTGGGGCCAAACACCAGGAGAGCTACCTCAAATGGGAGGGCACGAAGGGGGCGATCAAGGCGCGCATCGGATTGCTGATGGATTACCCGCGCGGTGTTGGTGACGAGTTCGAGTATTGTCTCTTGCGCGAGGGGCGCGAGCCAGAGTGGGTGAAGGTGCCCATCGAGGGTTCTTGGTTCCCAGAAGCCTTTATCGGCACGATGGCCCAAGTCATGCGGGCCAAGGAGGGAATCGAGCCGGACATGCCGACTTCGGTAGAAGATGTGATCAAGACGATGGCCTGCGTTGAGGCAGCCTACGAGTCGAATCGGATCGGCGGCGTCAAACCGGAAGCGTATGAACATTGAACAGCCAACACTGAACTTCAATCATCGAGAACGCCCTTTGAACCGCCCACAACCTACTATGCAAACTCCTCCCCTTCACCATTCGATGTTGGATGGTGGATGTTCGATGTTCCTCCCATCAGTAAAGCCAGAGGGGTGTGAACATTGAACATCCAACACTGAACATCCGACATTGAACATCCGACATTGAACATCCCACATCGAGAACGCCCTTTGAACCGCCCACAACCTACTATGCAAACTCCTCCCCTTCACCATTCGATGTTGGATGGTGGATGTTCGATGTTCCTCCCATGATGACAACTCTCCGGGGCATTGCCTGGAACCATTCGCGTGGCTTCACGTCCGTCGTGGCAACCGCCCAGCGGTTCGAAGAGCTGAATCCTGAGATCAGCATCCAGTGGGAGAAGCGATCCTTGCAGGCTTTCGCGGACGCTTCGATGGCGGAACTGGCGGCCCAGTTTGACCTCATCATCATGGACCATCCGCACACCGCCTTGGCGGCGACGGAGGGGCTGCTTCTGCCATATGAGGATTGGCTGCCAGCGGAGTTTTTGTCCGATCAGGCGGCTCATTCCGTCGGGGGATCGCATGAGAGCTATCGCTTCGCCGGGAAGCAATGGACGTTGGCCACCGATGCGGCCACACCGATTGCCACATGGCGCCCGGATTTGATGAAGCAAAACGGCCTTGCCCAGCCGCAGACTTGGGATGAGGTGCTCGCGCTCGCTCGGGGGGGCTTTGTGACCGTCTCAGCCTTTCCCATCGATGTGCTCATGAACACCTACATGTTCTGCGAAGCGCTCGGAGAAACGCCATTCACTATCGACGGCGAACTCGCATCCCACGAAGTTCTCGCGGGGGCTCTCGAGGAACTCCAAAAGCTCGTGGCCCTTTGCGATCCAGCCTGTCTCACGCGAAACCCGATTCGCACGGCGGAATGGATGGCTGAGACCAGCGAGTCTCGCGGTGCGTATTGCCCGTTCGCCTACGGCTACTCGAACTATTCGCGACCGGGTTACGGCTCGCATCTCCTTCAAGCAGGGGGCTTGGTGACCCATCAAGGGAAGCGCTTGCGCTCGACGCTCGGCGGAGCTGGCATCGCGGTTTCGTCAAAGACAAAGCATCCCCGCGCCTGCATGGACTACGCGGAGTTTACTGCCTCGCCCGCCATACAGAAAGGCCTCTACTTTCAGGCGGGCGGCCAGCCGGGACATCGGGGAGCATGGACGGATGATGCGGTCAATGCCGCCAGCTCCAACTTCTTTCGCGACACGCTGCAAACTCTCGATGAGTCCCTCCTGCGCGGAAAATTTCCCGGCTACATGGCGTTTCAGGACCAAGGCACACCGCTGGCGCATGATTGTGTCGCCGGAAAAACCCAGCCCGCCGAGGCCGCACGCGAGCTCAACCGCATCTATCGGCAGTGCTGGGAAGGACAAATCTAAATTTATATGTTCCAGTCCATTGCTTTTGATGAATATCAACTCAACGATACGCGGGAGACGATAGGCCGCACGATCACCGAGACCGATATCGTGCTCCATGCTGGACAAACGGGAGATTTTTTTCCGCACCACATGGATGCCGAATGGTGCAAGACTCAAGACTTCGGTCAACGCATCGCCCACGGCACATTAATCTTCAGCGTCGCCGTGGGAATGACAGCGACCGTGATAAACCCGTTAGCCTTCAGCTACGGCTATGATCGACTGCGTTTCATCAAGCCTGTTTTTATCGGAGACACCATTCGGGTGAAGATCACGATTGCTGATAAGAAAGATCACAAGAAACCCGATTTCGGAGTCGTGAGCGAAAGGCTGGAAGTCTTGAACCAACGAGGAGAAACGGTGATGGCTTGTGAGCATCTGCTTCTCGTCAGGAGACAGGTGGAAAACATCCAACATAGGACATCGGACATCCAACATCAAACATCCAATATCGGACATTGAACGTTGAAGTGATGAGTGCGGAAAAGGTAAAGAATGATCTTGAGGGGCGTCTTTTGGAGTTCGCCGTTCGTGTTATTAAGTTGTCCGAGTCTCTGCCTGAAACACGAGCGGGGAATCATGTGGCTGGGCAGCTTTTACGTTCGGGCACCGCTCCTCTTCCAATGCACGGGGAGGCACAAGGAGCAGAATCTCCCCGCGACTTTCAGCACAAACTGCGATTGGCACTTAAAGAGCTGCGCGAAACACAGCGGTGGCTAAAGTTGGCCCAGGCAGTTCCGCTTGTGAAGCCCGCCTCGAAACTCGACCCCATTATTCAAGAATGCGATGAGTTGATCCGAATCTTCGTTGCCAGCATCCGAACCTCCGAAAGCAAAACGAAAAAAACAAGATGAACATCGAACATTCAACACTGAACACCCACCATCGAGAGAAGACCTCGAACCACACCCAACGCTCCACGCACAGCGGCTCACTTCAACATTCGATGTTGAATGTTGAATGTTCGATGTTCACCCTCCTCCTGTCATGAAACCACTCGCCGGGCTTGTCGTTCTCGATTTCAGCCAATTTCTAGCAGGTCCTGCCGCTGCGATGCGGCTTGCGGATCTGGGGGCCCGCGTGATCAAAATCGAACGCCCCGTCGGCGGCGATATTTGCCGCCAGCTCTACATCTCAAACCTTGGAGTCGAAGGCGACAGCACGCTCTTCCATTCGATCAACCGGAACAAAGAAGGTTTTGCCGCAGATTTGAAGAATCCCGTGGATCTGGCCCTGGTTCGCCAACTGATCGCGAAAGCCGATGTGCTGATCGAGAACTTCCGTCCGGGAGTGATGGAAAAGCTCGGGCTGGATTTTGCCTCGGTCGCAGAGCTCAACCCGCGCTTGGTTTATGGCACCGTAACCGGATATGGCTCCAAAGGCCCCTGGGTTGGTAAACCGGGTCAGGATTTGCTCGTGCAATCGATGTCCGGCCTGGCATGGCTCTCCGGGAACGACGGCGAACCCCCTGTGCCCATGGGCATCGCCGTGGCCGACCTCACCGCCAGCGCGCATCTCGTGGAAGGCATCCTCGCCTGTCTCGTGCGGCGCGGAGTCACGGGAGCCGGAGGCCGGGTCGAGGTGAGCCTCATGGAGTCGATTCTGGACCTGCAGTTCGAGGTGATCACCACGCACCTCAACGATGGCGGCGAACCACCCCGCCGAAGCTCCGTCAACAATGGGCACGCCTACCTCGGTGCCCCCTACGGAATCTACGCGACCGCCGATGGACACCTGGCGCTCGCCATGGGAGCCGTTCCGACTCTCGGGGAACTTCTTGGCTGCCCCGCGCTCATCGAGTTCTCCGACAAGAAGACTTGGTTCACGCGGCGCGACGAAATCAAAGGCATCCTGTGCGACCATCTGAAAACCCATGCCACCTCGCATTGGCTCGGGATTCTAGAACCGGCGGATATCTGGTGCGCAGAGGTCATGTCGTGGGAGAAGCTGCGCCAGACCGAAGGCTACCGCGCGCTCGATATGGAGCAAACTGTCACCTGCCCGCAGGGCACACCCATGCCCACCCTGCGTTGCCCGATCCGCATCGACGGAGAGATTTACAAATCCGCCAAAGGAGCGCCCTCCATCGGACAGCACACCGCCAACCTCTCTGCGGAATTTCAACTCTTGTGATCACGGCCAATCCCATTCTCGGCGTCCTCCTGCATGCGACAGGGGCGTGTTCAGCAGCGCTTTGCTACACGCCGCAGAAAGCGACCCGCCGCTGGTCGTGGCAGACCTATTGGCTGGCCCAGGCGACCGTGTGCTGGCTCGTTCTGCCGCTGGTCGGGGCCTGGCTGACCATCCCGGACCTCATGCAGGTATTGAAGGAATCTCCGGCCTCCGCGATGCGGAATGCGTTTCTTCTTGGAGGATGTTACGGGATTGGGGGGACGGCATTCGGGCTGGCCATCAAGCATCTCGGGTTTTCGTTAACCTACGCGATTGCCATTGGCATTTCCTGCGTGCTGGGCACGTTGCTGCCTCCGCTGGTATCTGGTCAGCTCGCGGCAGTCTTTGGCCGCACCGGTTCGGGTTGGGTCCTCGGCGGCATCGGCATCGGTGTCATCGGCATCCTGCTCTCGGGCCTCGCCGGTCGCCTCAAGGAGCTGGATCTGGATGGCCAAAATAGCGGGTTCAACCTCAAAAAAGGTCTTCCGCTGTGCCTGCTCGCCGGCGTTCTCTCGGCGGTGTATGGATTTTCGCTCGCCGCCGGTGAACCGATTGCCGCAGTGGCTGCCAGCCACGGAGCCGGCGTTTTTCAAGGCAACGTCGTTTACATTTTTTCTAATAGCGGAGCGTTCCTGACCACCGGGCTCTACTGCCTGTGGCTGCACTCCCGGCATCGGACATTTGGAGAATACGTCGAGCTGCCAGCAGGCCCGGAACGCCGCGCCCTGCCGCTCAATTTTGCCCTCGCCACCCTCACCGGATGCCTCTGGTATGGGCAATTCTTTTTCTACGGGCTTGGCCACGTCCGGATGGGGGACTTCAAGTTTTCAAGCTGGGGCATCCACATGATCATGCTCGTCCTCTTCAGCAGCCTGATCGGTCTCATTCTTCGCGAGTGGCAGGGATGCCGCAGAGGCACCTGGTCGGCCTTGGCTGCCGCCCTGGCCGTGCTGGTCCTTGCCGTCTTGTCCCTCGCCTACGGAAGCCACCTCGGCGAGGCGGTTGTCGCACACTGATTTCATCTTATAAAAAACCCGAACCCTGATCCCTAAAAGCACAAGGACATGAATAATCCAGTTTTAGAACCTCCACTCCCAACCCACGCCCGACCTTGGTCCATCGAATCTGCGAACGCATGGCGGGAGCGGGTCGGCTGGCTGGTGGGTGCCAATTTCCTCCCATCCAACGCGGTGAACCAGCTCGAGATGTGGCAGGACGACACCTGGTCACCAGCGGTGATCGACCGGGAACTCGGTTGGGCGGCCGGGCTTGGCATGAACTCGATGCGCGTCTTCCTCCACGATCTCATGTGGGAAGGCGACGGCTCGGCCTACTTGCGGCGCATCGACGAGTTCCTAAGCATTGCCGCGCGGCATGAGATTGGCGTGCTTGTTGTGTTTTTCGATTCGTGCTGGCATCCGTTCCCCCGTCGGGGAACGCAACGACCTCCCGAGCCGCATGTTCACAACTCCGGGTGGCTCCAATCACCGGGGATCTCGGTGCTGCGGGATCCGGCCCGCTTTGATGCTCTGGAAGGGTATGTGAAAGGGGTGATCGAGCGGTTCAAGGACGACCCGCGCATCCATGGCTGGGATATCTGGAACGAACCGGACAACGCCAATGTTGGATCGCGCGGTTCCCGGGACTTTGGTGAGCGCAAAGCAGAGGTTGTCGAGCCGCTGTTGTTGCGCGTGTTTGAGTGGGCTCATGCGGTGCGACCCAGCCAGCCAATCACCTCCGGGATTTGGGGGGATGGTGAGTTTAAACCGGGCACTCTGACTTCGCTCCAGAGGCTGCAGTTAGCGCTTTCGGACGTCATCAGTTTTCATTGCTATCATGATGCGGAGGGCACGCTGACTAAAGTGCGCCAGCTTGTGGAGTATGGGCGTCCCATCCTTTGCACGGAATACATGTGTCGGCAGGTGCCGTGGGCGACCCCGCCGGGCTCGACCTTTCAAGCGATCCTTCCCGCGCTCCAAGCCCATGGGGTGGGAGCTTACAACTGGGGATTGGTCGCGGGGAAATCCCAGACCCAATATCCGTGGGATAGCTGGCAGCAACAGTATGATGCCGCCCCCTCGCCGTGGTTCCACGACGTGCTTCGGCCCGACGGATCGGCGTATGACGAGGCCGAGGTTGCGTTCTTAAAGGAGTTTGTGCGGACACGGACCCGGTCTGCGAAGCCGACGTTGTGATGCTTTCGCAGCACACTGATTTCATCTTATGAAAAACCCAAACCCTGACCCTGAAAAACACAAAGATATTCCCATTTGGAATGCCGAAAACTGGCTCTACGAAGACATCGAGATTGGCAAGCGCATCCGCTCCATCCGCCGCACGATCAGCGAGGGAGAGAGCATGCAGTTCAATGCCCTCGTGCTCGATATGCACCCTTATGTTGCCGACGAAATCTTTGCCAAAGAGGAGGGTGTCTTCGGGCGCCGCCTCATCGCAGGGGCCATGGTTTTCAGCGTGGGGCTCGGACTTGTCGCGACGAACTGCGTCAATTCCTTCAGCTATGGATACGACAAGTTGCGGTTCATCAAACCGGTCTTCATCGGCGATACGATTTATACGATCAAGACCGATTTGGAAAAGACCCCCAAATACCCGGAGATGGGCCTCTATCGGGCGAGCTACGAGGTTTTCAAAAATGCGGGAGAACTAGTGCTTTACTGCGAGCATTTGCAGACCGTCAAATACCGTGACCCGAAAGCCTGCGGCGCACCCGAAAAGAAATCATGAAACGCTACGGATCCGTCATCGGGCTGCGGCCAGATAAAATCGAAGAATACAAGCGACTGCACGCGGCGGTTTGGCCGGAGATCCTTGGGAAGATCAAGGACTGCAACATCCAGAATTACTCGATTTTCCTCCGCCAACTCCCCGACGGAAACCACTATCTCTTCAGCTACTTTGAATACACCGGAGCGGACATGGCGGCTGACTCCGCCCTCATGGCGGCTGACCCGAGGACGCAGGATTGGTGGGCTCTCTGCAAGCCCTGCCAGGAACCGCTATCGAATCGAGCGGAAGGTGATTGGTGGTCAAATTTAGAGGAGGTTTTTCATGCAAACTGAACCAATTTATGATGACGGTTACGGCGACCGTTTGGAAAAATGCTACTCGGGTGCCGTCTACGATGTCCTCCGCTCCATGGGACTGCCGGATCAAATCCTACCCCGCACGATCCGGCCGCTCGATCCGACGCGTGCCCTCGCCGGAAGGATCTTCACCGTCAGCGGTCATGCGGATTTCACCGTGGACGGACACACAACGCTGCTGGAGTGGACGAAGATGCTGTCGCGTGCTCCCGGTGGAAGCGTGGTGCTCTGCCAACCGAACGACGACACGCTGGCCCACATGGGGGAACTCTCGGCGGAGACCTTTGTTCACAAGGGCGTTCGCGGCTACCTCTGCGACGGCGGTTGCCGTGACACCGTGCGCATCCTGGAAACAGGTCTTCGAGTCTGGTTCCGCTATCACACGCCGCGCGATGTCGTTGGGCGCTGGGTGCCGGATGGTTTTGGTGCCCCTATTGTTATGGGCGGTGTGTGCATTCGCACGGGCGACTATCTGATGGCCGACCGCGACGGCGCGCTGATCATTCCTGCAGAAATCATTAATGAGGTGACCGTCAAAGTGGAAGAGGTACTGCGGACGGAAAACAAGGTCCGCACGGCAATCCTGCAAGGCGTCGATCCGGTGGATGCGTATTTGAAGCACCGTAAGTTTTAATCCCATGCTTTCTGCCATCCGCTTGTTCCCCACCGACAATGTGATGGTCCTCACCCGCAGCCTTGAGGCGGGTGAGACGATTGAACTCGGGGACATCCGCCGAACGCTCCAGAACCCGATTGGACTCGGACACAAGATCGCAGCTTGCGCGATTTCAACGGGCGAGAAGATCCTGAAATACGGCGCCCCCATCGGCTCGGCGACGGCCCCCATCGAACCCGGTGAACACATCCACCTTCACAACATGAAAAGCGACTACCTGCCGACATTTACATTGGACGAAGGCCGGGAATTCCACCACACCGCATGAACGGCTCGATCCTCACCTCGAATGCCTACCTCCGCTCCGATGGACGCAAAGGGATTCGCAACATTGTCTCGGTGGTCTATCTCGTGGAATGCGCGCACCATGTGGCCCGGGAGATTCAACTCCCCTTCCGCGAGCAGGGCGTTCATTTGCTGGGATTCAGCGGCTGCTACCCAAACGAATACTCGTTCCGGATGATGCGGAGCCTTTGCACACACCCGAATGTCGGAGCTGTCCTGCTGGTTTCGCTCGGCTGCGAAGGGTTCAACCGCCGGGGGCTTTTGGAAGCGATCCGCGAAACAGGCCGGGAGGCGGAACTTCTCGTGATTCAAAACGAGGGCGGCACCCGATCCACCATCCAAGCCGGCCGCGAACAGCTGGCCCACATGCTTCAAGCCTTGGAGCAAACCCCGCGTTCGGCCATGACAATCGACGAACTGATCGTGGGAACCGTCTGCGGCGGCAGCGACGGCACGAGTGGCATCACCGCCAATCCCGCCATAGGCCGTGCCTTCGACCAGTTGGTATCCGAAAACGCCTGCTGCATTTTCGAGGAAACCGGCGAACTCATCGGCTGCGAACACATCATGGTCTCCCGCGCGGCAACTCCGGAACTCGGTGATATCCTGAACGCCTCAGTGGCCAAGGCCGCCCGCTACTATGCCACGCTCGGGCATGGAAGCTTCGCGCCGGGAAACGCGGACGGAGGCCTTACCACGCAGGAGGAGAAAAGCATGGGCGCCTATTCCAAGAGCGGGTCGTCCCCGATTTCGGGCCTCATCAAACCGGGTGATGTCCCGCGCACGGGCGGACTCTATTTGCTCGATGTGGTCCCCGATGGCGAGGTCCGCTTTGGCTTTCCCAATATCAACGACAACGCCGAGATCGCGGAACTCATCGCTTGCGGTTCACATGTGATCCTTTTTGCCACCGGGCGAGGCTCGGTGGTCGGCTCTGCCATCTCACCGGTCATCAAAGTTTGTGCGAATCCCGAGACATTCCGCAACCTGCCGGAGGACATGGATGTGAACGCGGGGCGGATTTTAGAGGGCCGCGCTGGCTTGGATGAAGTGGGCGACGAGATACACAGCCTCATCACCCGCGTCGCCAACGGCCAACCCACCGCCTCGGAGTCCCTCGGTCACCAGGAATTCGTGCTGGGCTATAAAAGTTTCGAACCCATCGGTCCAACCTGCCACCCCACCTACCAATGAACCTTCAGCTCACCAACAAAGTCATCCTCGTCACAGGCGGTGCCAAGGGAATTGGCGCGGGAATCACGCAAACCCTCGCAGAAGAGGGCGCCATTGCCTGCATTCTTGGTCGCAACGCGCAGGAGGCCACCGAGATCATCGCCGAGCAGGCCGCCAAGGGGCACCGCGTGGAGTCCTATGCCGTAGAAATGACCAACGAGACTTCGCTCAAAAAAGCCGTTGAGGACATTGTGGCCACACATGGCCGAATAGACGGAATCATCAACAATGCCGGGGGCAACGATGCGATCGGTCTTCGACACAGCGCGGCGGAATTCCTCAGCTCCCTCGAGAAAAACCTCGTCCCCTGCTTCGCCCTCGTGCACCACGCGCTCGACCACCTCATCGCTTCGCGCGGAGTGATCATCAACATCGGGTCGAAGTGCTCAGTTACCGGCCAGGGCGGCACGAGCGGATACGCCGCCAGCAAGGGCGCCATGAACGCCCTCACCCGCGAATGGGCGCTCGATCTGGCAAAATATGGCATCCGCGTGAATTGCCTCATCCCCGCCGAGGTCATCACACCCCTCTACGAACGCTGGCTGGACCAAGCCCCCGACCCCGCCGCCGCGCGGGAGCAACTCAACAAAACGATTCCCCTTGAGCGGCGCACGACCACGGTTCAGGAAATCGCAGACGCCGTCGCGTTCCTCGCCTCACCGAAATCCTCGCACACCACCGGCCAGTTGGTTTATGTCGATGGCGGGTATGTGCACCTCGACCGTGCCTGCACCCAGGATACTTCCCACCTCAAGACCTCATGATCGACACCCACCTGCATCTTTGGAACCCAGCTCAGTTTCGGTATCCTTGGCTGGATGGCATCCCCTCCCTCAACCGCGAGTTTGCGCTCGCGGAATACCGTGGAGCCGCCGACGGAGAAATCTCGGCCAGCATTTTTGTTGAATGTGCCGCCAGTCCGGATTCGTGTTTTGACGAGGCCCGATGGGCACTGGACTTTGCCTCTGATCCGGCAAACCGGATTGCTGGTGTGGTGGCGTCGGTCTGGCCGGAGAGGGAGGATTTTCCCGGCCTGCTACTCGCCCTGTCGCGCCATCCAAAGCTCAAAGGGTTAAGGCGTGTCCTTCACACTGAGTCGGACGAACTTTCGCAATCATCGCTTTTTAGAAAGAATGTCGCGTTGCTTGCGGAGCATCAGCTCACATTCGACCTCTGCGTTCTTGAGAGGCAGTTGCCGATGGCGATCGATTTAGTGGACGCCTGTCCGGCTACACAATTTGTCCTCGATCATTGTGGCGTGCCAGACATCAGTTCCGATTCCCCGGACTTCTGGCGCGCCCAGATCAGCGAGTTGGCTAGGCGCCCGAATGTGGCCTGCAAAGTTTCTGGCCTCCTTCTTTATGCAGGCGAGACCCAGCGCACGGCGGAAGGAATCTTTCCTTGGTTCTCTCATGTGCTCGAAGCCTTCGGCTGGGACAGGCTCGTCTGGGGCGGCGACTGGCCGGTCTGCACGCTCGCCGTGACTCTTGAGCAATGGGTTGCCGTCACGCACAGTCTGCTTGACATGGTTTCCGCCACACCAGCGCAGCGAAGCGGATTTCTCGACGGGAACGCGACAACTATTTATCACCTTTGATGATGGCAACTCTCATCTGAATCTTTGACCCCACTATCGTTCCCGACGAGCGCAGGGTCGCCTCCATGAGGAGGAACTGCGCCGCATACTCCTCAACCATCTCCGCCATCTCAACCATCTCCGCCAGCACCCTCTCTCAACTACATTCGACCCCATGAAAAATACCCTTTTCCGTGAAGCCAATGAAGTCCTTGGGGCCGATTTGTCGGAAGTATCGTGCGCTGCGTCCGAAGTGCCGGAAAACTACCTCAATCCGATTCTTCCGGGGTTTTATCCGGATCCCTCGATCTGCCGCGTCGAGGATACTTTTTATCTGGTCAATTCGAGTTTTGAGTGGTTTCCCGGCGTTCCGGTTTTCCGGAGTCGGGATCTGGTGAATTGGGAGCAGATCGGGCACGCCATTGACCGGATCGGGATGTTGAAGGAGCTGGATATATGGGCTCCAACGATCCGCTATCATGAGGGTGTGTTCTACATGGTGACGACCGAACTGCCTGGTCAGGTGTTTTTCGTTACGGCGACCGATCCGGCGGGTCCCTGGTCGGACCCGGTCTATGTTGAGATTGACACCGCAAAAGTATCTGCAATCGACCCGTCGCTGTATTGGGATGACGACGGGACCTGTTGGTTTGCTGCCAATGACCGCCTGCGAACCGGCACGATCAAGCATTGGGTCTGGATCCAAAAGATCGACCTCCGCCCGGTGGAACGGAACGGCAGATGGGAGGCTACCTTCCGTGGAGAGAGGAAATACATCTCGGAAGGATCGGGAGTCGGGCCCGACAATTATGCGGAAGGTCCCCATATTTTCAAAACCATGGGGAAGTATTTCCTCCTGATCGCCGAAGGCGGAACCTGGGACAACCATGCCATGTCGGTTTTGCGGACGGATGATTTGAATGGTCCTGTTGACAATTGGGAAAGAAATCCGGCCAATCCGATTCTCACCCACCGCGACAAGACCTCGCCGATATCGGCTACCGGTCACGCTGATTTTGTCGATACTTCCAAGGGCGACTGGTGGTCTGTGCATCTGGGGGTGCGAAAGAGGGACGGGAAGCACCGGCTGGGGAGGGAGACTTTTTTGGTTCCGGTCGAGTGGGTTCCGGATGGCAAGGGCAGCTATTGGCCGGCTTACAATCCGGACAGCGGGCACCAGACGCTGATGGTGGATCGTAGACCCGATCTGCCCTGGACTCCGGTGCCGGGAGTGCCGGAACGAGAGGAGTTCGACGCGAAGCAACTGCCGCTCCATTGGAACTTTTACAATGAACCAAAGAACTTCGATTGGCTGAGCCTGAGCGATCATCCGGGGCATCTCCGCATCCGCCTGCGGCAGGAGAAAGCCGCTGATCAAGGCAACTGCGGCTTCGTGGGGCGCCGTCAACAGCATCACAACTTTGATGTGGTCACCCGGTTCGAATTCACCACCGACAAAGCCAACGAAGTCGCCGGACTGATGGCCAGCATCAAATTCTCCCACCAGATGCGCCTGGAACTGACGCACCGGGAAGGGCGCCGCTATGCGATCCTGCACGTGGTTGCTGGAAAACCGGCTGATCCGGTGGCGGAATTGGAACTCGAAGGGAAGGGCCCCGTCTATTTTGCGCTGCAGGCCAGGGATTGGGATTATCAGTTTCTTGCGGGAACCAGTGAGAACGATTTGCGCGCGGTCGGCGGAGTGCAGGATGCGCGGATTTTGAGCTCTGAAATCGCCGAGGGCTTCACAGGTTCCTATATTGGTCTGTATGCATCGTCCCAAGGAGTGGAGAGCAGCGCCTACGCCGATTACGACTGGTTTGAATACAAGCCAGTCGAGCAGGCAGGGAAGAGGGTCGCGGGGAGGTAAAAGGTGGGAAGGTGGGAAGGTGGGAAGGTCGAGGGT
>JAPJNB010000226.1 GCA_026461385.1 Akkermansiaceae bacterium | reverse complement strand
GGTCGATGCTCGGCTGCAGCTTTGCGCGATCGTGATCCAGGGCGTAAAGTTCTAACCAAGCTTGCAGCACGGCGTGGTCGTCGGCATGGGTTACCTGCAAACCTGGCCCGTAAGCGAGGGACTGCCCTGCGCGTGTGACCGCATCCAAATATCGGGCATCACCGGAAGCCTGAGAGAGATTTTCAAGTCCAAGATAGAAGGGGGCCTGCGTCCAATCGCTCGTGGGATGCGACGACGGATGGGCGATTTGCCAGTCAGCCACGCGCTGCATTTCATGGAGAATCGCTTGTGGTTGAGGATCGGCCGCTGTCACCTTCGTTAGGGTGATCATCGATAAAAGAAGGATTCTTGCCAATGCTGAACGCTGGAGCATCGAGATGGGATTTTGTTTTGAGTTTAGACCTGCGTGGCGCATGGCGCCGAAGATTCCAGTTGCCACAGACCGTGTCGAATGAAGAATGGCCGTGGCTGCAGAATTAAATCCGATGCGGCCAAAAAACACTATGGAAACTCGATTGATGCCATCACCCCGTGAAGCGGCGGTTCTCGACACGGACGAACTCCGTGCCACCTTTCTTCTCGAAGACCTTTTTCTAAGCGGCCAAATCTGTCTGGTTTATACCGACTTGGACCGTGCCATCGTCGGCAGCGCCATCCCAAACGGCCAGCCACTTGAACTCGTCACCGCCGATGCGCTCAAGGCAGATTTTTTCTGCCAACGTCGAGAGCTTGGAGTCATCAACATCGGCGAATCCGGCAGCGTAACGGTCGACGGCACCACCTACGAGGTCGGTAAGCACGATTGCCTATACATCGGTAGGGGAAGCCGCGCGGTGAGTTTCTCAAGTGCAAATGCAGAGTCTCCTGCGGTCTTTTACTTGGTGAGCTACCCAGCTCATGCCTCATATCCAACGATCAAGGCCACGCGGGCCGACGCCAACCGCGTGGAGATGGGCACTCGCGATGAGGCGAATGAGCGAACCATTTTTCAATACGTTCACGAGAATGGCATCCAAAGTTGCCAACTCGTGCTTGGGTTCACCGAGTTTCAGCCCGGCAGCATTTGGAACACGATGCCCTGCCACACCCACGACCGCCGCAGTGAGGTATATTGCTACTTCGATGTTCCCGCAGCGCACCGCGTCCTGCACATGATGGGCGAGCCTCAGCAAACGCGCCCACTTTGGGTGGCAGACCGCCAAGCGGTGCTCTCGCCGCCTTGGTCGATCCATTGTGGCTGCGGCACGGCGAGCTATCGCTTCGTTTGGGCGATGGGTGGTGAAAATCAAACGTTCACTGACATGGACCGCGTGGAAATCTCCGAACTCCTTTAAATTTACTCGGATGAAATCTTTTGATCTCAGCGGCAAAACCGCACTGGTTACGGGCTGCAAGCGCGGCATCGGCTTTGCCATGGCGGAAGGCCTTGCGGAAGCCGGCGCGAATATCATCGGGGTGAGCGCCAGCCTCGAAACTTCTGGAAGCGATATCGAAAAGGCAGTCACTGCCTTGGGCAGGACGTTCTCCGGGTATCAGTGTGATTTCTCAAAACCGGATGAGGTGAAGGCATTCGCCGCTCGCGTAATCGGCGAAAATGGAATTCCCGACATTCTCGTCAACAACGCTGGCACGATCAAACGCAAGCCAGCAGCCGAACACTCGGATGCCGACTGGTTTGAGGTCATCAACGTGAATCTCAATGCTCAGTTTCTCCTAAGTCGAGAGATCGGCGCAAAGATGATCGAGCGGGGCAGTGGTAAAATTATTTTCACGGCATCACTGCTCACCTTTCAAGGTGGCATTACAGTGCCTGGCTATGCCGCATCCAAGGGGGGGATCGGTCAGTTGACCAAGGCGCTTGCAAATGAGTGGGCTTCGAAGGGGGTCAATGTGAACGCAATCGCCCCAGGCTATATCTCGACCGATAACACCGAAGCGCTCCGTGAGGATCCCGTTCGCAGCCAACAAATCCTCGGACGAATTCCTGCGGGGCGCTGGGGTGAAACCGCTGACTTCAAGGGTCCTATCGTGTTCCTCGCAAGTGACGCCTCACGCTACGTCCACGGCGAAATCTTGGTCGTTGATGGCGGCTGGATGGGCCGCTGAAAGGATCGAAGAACTGCCCCTCATGGTGGGAGGTCGCGCACTGATGAGTTCAACCCGTTTTGTGATTTCTGTGAAAATTTGATCTAAGGTTTTCAAAAAGAATGGTTTATAACAAATACGTACTGGCTTTCCTTATTCAATCGATCGTTTGAATAATTCGTTTAAGTCATTCGATTTAAACTAAAAAAATAATTTTACTGATTCGCGCTTAAGGCGGAGTTCTCGCCATTCATTGATGAGCCGGCTCGGTTCGATGATGCCACACCCAGCGGGCAGTCTGAGTTGGTTTTCATTCCACCAGATCCCGCGGATAGCCACCACGGCGGTGAAATGGCCATGATCCCAAAGGCCAAATGGGGCGCCGAACTCTAGCGGACAGCCAAGACGATTTCTCCATTCGAAGAGATGCGCGAGGGTCTCAGGAGTTCTAGGTAAGGGGCCAAGCGCGGGTGTCGGGTGGAGGCGTCGGATGAGCAACTCAGGGGAGATTGGCGCCGCGAGATCCAGGGAGATGAGGGAAAGAAAGTGAACGATCGACCCTAAGTCGAGGATCTCCCGTAAATGGCGCTGAGGGTCACCTAGGTCGAGAAGCTTGGAGACCAAGGTCTGGGCGACGTATTCGTGCTCTCGGATCTCCTTTTCATCGACGGCGAAGACCTCACAATCTTCGCAGCGGGCAGTTCCAGCCAGGGCCATGGTTTCAAGGTGATTGCTACTAAGGGAAAAAAGTAACTCCGGGGTGGCCCCGGCGAAACCAGAATTG
Organism: Akkermansiaceae bacterium; assembly: GCA_026461385.1. Taxonomy (GTDB): domain Bacteria; phylum Verrucomicrobiota; class Verrucomicrobiia; order Verrucomicrobiales; family Akkermansiaceae; genus Luteolibacter. The sequence continues at coordinate 2,002 of JAPJNB010000226.1, read as the reverse complement.
GGTTGGATCCATCCGTAGGATTGGAGCGGCGCGTTTTGGCGCATCATGGCTTGAATGATCGCAAACGCTGGGGAATGTCGTACCGTGCCGAGTTCGGTGACGACGGGGACCGTCTTTTCAAAGACGCCGGAGTGAATTGCCGCCATGATTTCTTGGAAAACGATCGCGAAATCACCAGCTTGGGGCGGAGTCCAAGTGCATTCAATGCTCGGGCCGCTCGGAATGAGCGAAGGCAATGACTCAAGGCTGATCCGCTCGATTCGGCTTGGGATTTTCCATGGCTTGGAGTCCTCTAACGCGAAGGTCTGTACGTAAAATGCAACACCGTCGGCAGGGAGATCGCCGGACTCGGTGAAAGGCCCATGGCCGATCACCATGGTGCCGTCACGCTTGGCGAGCCATGCCATCGAATCAGTAAAGGTATCCATCAAAGTTCACCGCAAGATGGAGGAGGGACGCGCGAGACACAAGGTCTTTGGCTAAAACGCATCCTTCACGTGGTTGATGACTGGTTTGACTCCGTCCTTTACCGTGACTTCGATCACATCAAAGCGCCAAGGTAACTCTCGCGTGCCGAGACGCTTAAGCCATGAGTTCGCCCCGCGCTCGATGAGTGCCTGCTTGTCTTTACCAACCGCGTCGAGGCCACGGATTTTACTGCCCACGCGCCGAGTCTTTACCTCGACAAATAACAAAAGTTTGTGATCCCTCGCGATGATATCCACCTCACCACGCCTTGGACTTCGGTAGTTTTTTGCGAGGATCGTGCAACCTTGGGATCGGAGCCACGCCGCAGCGACCCGCTCGCCGTAGTTGCCTAACCAAATTCGGTCACGAAGCTGTCCGTTCGCCATTGTCAAACGGCAGGGTGAGTTGAGCGACCGGCTCAAACGTCCTACGATGATGGCGACAAGGGCCGTGTATCCGAAGCGCTTCAAGATGGAGTTTCGTGCCATATCCTTGATGTTTCGCAAAGCCGAATTGAGGGAATTCGTGATCAATCTGCAGCATGATTCGATCTCGAGTAACCTTGGCGATGATACTTGCTGCAGCAATGGAAAGAGATCTTCCGTCTCCCTTGATGATTCCATCGTGAGGCAATGGGAAATATTTCAAGGGCCGCCCATCGATGAGGCAGTGATCGGGCAGGGGATGGAGAGTCTCCGCTGCTCGGCGCATCGCGAGATGAGTGGCTTGGAGGATATTTAGGCGGTCGATTTCTTCGTGGTCTGCGGTTGCGACAGCCCAGAGAACCCTTTGGTCTTGGGTGATAATCTCGTAGAGGCGGTCCCGATTCGCGGCGCTGATTTTCTTGGAATCGTCGAGTCCTAGGCAAGTGAAGCCCTTCGGTAAAATCACCGCAGCAGCTGAAACCGGGCCAGCCAAGGGGCCTCGCCCAGCCTCATCGATGCCTGCAACGCGCGTCTTTCCGCGAGCCCACAAGGCAGTTTCGAGCGATAAGTCAGGCATGATGATAGATTAGTGAGGTGTTTGAATTGGCGCTTAGGGTGCGGACAATCGGGATGAATTGGAACTGGTGGAATTCGACAATGTTGGATGGAACGTATGTTCGCCTCGGCAGTATGTTCGCCTCGGCATTTTGTGCTCGATTCATTTTGCCCTCAAGAGTGATGCGATTGAGTAAGTGAGCCAATCAGCAATGATGAAGTCGGGTGAAGGCTGTGCGGAGCTTAAGATGAGTTTGGATACCCTACTAGAATTTCCCGTGGCGGTTGCCACGTTGTGGTTCGATTGCCAAGTGAGTCACGAAGCCTACGTCGCGATCCCTTTTTTCAAATCCCTCATGCTCCACAAAATCGTGCTGGCGGCTGAAGCTGCACCTCGCATTTTCCGTGCACCCGATGCCCGCTTCGGCCCGAAGCGAGCCCGTGATTCTGCGAATGCTTCATCCACAAATCCACGACTGCCGATCACCGCGCCGTCCGTGAAATAACGAATCCGACAGCGTAGCATTTTGGCAAAGGGTAGCTCACCATCGTGC
>JAPJNB010000225.1 GCA_026461385.1 Akkermansiaceae bacterium | reverse complement strand
CGGCGGCCTGCCATGCCATGGTCGGGACATAGTCGGCGAGCGCGGCTTCTTTGAGCGAGATGGCAAGCTCAATGGGATCAAGCACGCTGCCGGTCCGGGTTTGGTTAGCCCGAAGCCGGTCGGTGAGTGATCGCGTGCGATCCGCATTCACTTCCTCGCGTGCTTCTTCAAGGTCGCCCTCGCCACCGATTTTTTCCGTGAGTGCCTTCGCGTCCGCTTCGTCTTCGGCGATCAGGTTTGCCGGTCGCATCAGGCTGTGTTCCTCCGACTGCCAGAGGAAATCGAGCACCAGCAGGTGGTCTTTGCCGGGCCAGATCCGCGTCCCACGTCCGATGATCTGAGAATACAGCGCGCGCACCTTGGTAGGGCGCAGGCAGACGATGCAATCAATCGACGGTTCGTCGTATCCTTCGGTGAGCAACATCGCATTGCAGAGGATGCGCGTCTCGTCCTGCTTGAAACGTTCCAGCGTCGCCTTTCGCTCATTCGTCTGCCCGTCGATGTGCTCAGCCAACAACCCGCGCTCACGGCAGATTTCAGCGAAGCGTTTCGAGACCGCGATCAACGGCAGGAAGACGAGCGTCTTGCGGTGTCGATGTTCGACCAACACGTCGGCGATTTGTTCGAGATAAGGTTCGAGCGCATGACCGAGGTCATCGGCGCTAAAGTCGCCATGGCTGGTCCGCACACCGCGCAAGTCCATCCCTAGCGGAACGGTCTTCACCTTGATCGGTGCGAGCCATCCCTGGTTGATGAGATCCAACAAAGATACCTCGCAGGCGATGTTCTCGAAGTATTTTCCGAGATTCTTTTTGTCACCTCGGTCTGGCGTAGCACTCACACCTAGCACTTTCGCATGGTCGTGGAAGTATCCGAGCGTGCTGAGATAGCTGTCCGCCAGTGCATGATGCGCTTCATCGACGACGACCAGGCCGAAGTGATCCCGCGGCCACCGCTCACGGCGTTTTTCGCGCATGAGCGTTTGGATGGAGGCCACGACGACCGGTGCGTCGAGTGACGCTCGCTCACTGCCCATCTCGACCTGCGCCTCGATGCCGGTCGAGACGCGGAGCTTGTCCACTGCTTGGGTGATGAGTTCCTCACGGTGTGCGAGAATCAACGTGCGCCGAGGTTGGTAATCTTGCGCCAGTCGGCTGAACAAGATGGTCTTACCCGCACCAGTTGGCAGCACGCCGAGCTGGCGGTCGAATTCCTCAAAACCCTTGTGGATGTCCATCCGGGCTTTCATCTGGTAGGCGCGAAGGCCCATTTTCGGGGAGTTGCTCATACGTCCCTCCTTTCAGCGGAGCGCAGATCAGACTTCTGCAGCTGGTCCCTAACGGAAAATGAGACGGTCTCTTTTGGGGCATAGTTCTCGTCGCAGAGAGAAACCTCCAAATTGTCGCTTAATGAGAATCCGGCTACCGCGAATCGACGGATGGCGAGTTTGCAGATTTGATCCACAATCAGCGGACTGGGTGATTCGATCTTCACTTTCGCCCCGTTTGATTTCACCAGGTAGAAATACCTGTCCGGCGGCTGGGGCGGTTTGGGCAGCATCGGGTTTGGTCCAAACAACTCATTATCGACGGCCCACATCATGTAATCGGCAGCCTCTTTGAGTTGCTTCAGAGCGGCCTGCGGATCAAACGGTTGTTCTCCGGCCGACCACGCGAAACGAAGGCTCATGGGTTCGGACACTTTGGTGGCAAAAAAACCTGCTGCGCAAAGCGCGTCATCCGCTCCCCGCAAAGTGTTGATCACTTCCACAATCAGATCGACATCCTTCTTGGTTAGGTTCTTCTCCATCGCCCACTGGCCGATGCGAATCGCCACGCTTTCAAATTTGGATTCAGAAGGGTTCATTGGATTTGCTTGGTGCGGGTTGATTGGAGGGCTTGGTGGTGCCGACAATCCAGGCGACGACCTTGTTGCGCTTCTTGCCGTTGTATTCCTCGACGGTGAGGCGAGCGGTGCCGGTGCGACCGATGACGTGATCGGCACTGATTTCGACGTCCTGATCGGGCTTCACATCCTCGCCGGTGGCGGCGCGGAAGGAATCGATCTTCCAGAATGCGGTCGGGATGAAGACGAGGAAGTCGTAGAGGTAGCTGCCAGCGGACGTCTTGAGCTTGAGCTCGATCATGTCGTGGCCGCCTTTGCTGACCGTTTCGATCGCATCGATGATTTCGACTTGGTAGTCGCCCGGTTCAACAAATTCAGGGCGTTCACTTGGGGGGGATGATGTATAGGATGGCATGGTATTAGTTTGGTTTGGTCTTGGTTTGTTTGAGATAGGTGGAGGGTGCGGCGTGCTTCACCGACTCCTCCGGAAATGGCTTTTCGCTGGACATCCGCTCGCTCCACAAATCGCGGAACTTGACGGCTGGTAGATTTCCGTAAGCCGCGAGCACCGGGCCAAAGCCCATGCGCTGGATGTGGTGGCCGACGGTTTCGCAATCGACGAAATCGCTGCCCTTGCGGGTGACGAGTTTCCAGCCAGGGACCTTGCCGCCGGTCTTGATTCGCTCGGTGGCAATCTTCTTGGCTCGGTCGTGCAAGCCCTCGATGAATGCACAAGCTGTCAGGAATCGTCCGAGCTTTTCCGGG
>JAPJNB010000224.1 GCA_026461385.1 Akkermansiaceae bacterium | reverse complement strand
AATCGCCGATCCACCACCCGGCTAATGCAATGGTACATCACCGGCTTTTCCCGCGAATCCTTCCAAGGCGACAGCCACCGCTTACTACTCATGCCCCCATCCTATCGCTCCCAACTCCCAGTGCAAGAGGAAACCTTACTTTTTGTCTGGGAAGTTGAATTGAATTTGTTACTTTTTGTCTGGGAAGTTGAATTTGGAAGTTGAATTTTAGCTCACATCAGGGATCGTCACCGTGAAGGTGAATGGCAAGGAGCTAGTGAATTACCAAACCGAGGCAGCGACCACCAAGCTGCTGCCAGACGGCGGGACCCTGGCCATCCAAGCACACGACAAGGGCAGCACCGCGCTCTACAAGAACATCCGCATCAAGGTGACGCAGTGAGCGGAGGCTCCCCACACCGGACATCAACCGATCAGGTCGATCGATTCCAAATAAAGCACCGGTGTCCGCGCTTCGTTCGACTTCTCCAAGTCGAGGGTGAATTGGATAGACCAGTCGTTCAAGTCGTCTGGGTCGATCAGAGTCTGGTGAATCGTTAGACCGTCATCCTCAACGTGCGTGTGCCGTGCGTTACGCGCTTCGGGGTCGAGCCGAATCTGCCCACGAGCCTCATGATAGGCATTGAGTCGCTGCAGTAGCCGCTCGTTCGACCACAGCTTGCCGCTAGAATCTTCCGGGCGGATCAGACCCATCACTGCCTCAGTATCGTAGCGCGAGAGCGCCGTGACGATGGTGAGAATGTGATTCCGGAGGTGACGCGTGAAGACGGTTTTATCCTTGGTGTAGGGAATTTTCTTTTTGAATTCTGCGACGGCAGCTTCCGGATTTTGAGTCTCAGCTTTTAGATTTCCGCTATCCGATTTTCCACTCATCGCTTGCCATTCATCTAACAGACTGGAGTCGGTGTGACGGACGATGAGCTCAAGAAACGATTCCACTTCATGCAGGTGCTCGTTTTTCGCAGAGTCGGGCACCGTTTGCGCGAGGACCTTGTAAACCTCGCCAAGGTGGCGCAACAAAATGGCTTCGGTGCGCTCTAACTTGTAGGTTTTTACATAGTCTTCAAATGACTGGTAGTTCTCCACCATCTCGCGTGCCACTGCCTTGGGTTTGACGTTTTCGCTACCAAGATACGGATGGCGGAGTTTGAAGGCATTGAAGGTGGTGTAGATGAATTCTGCCCCAGGCTTGGGATACTCGACTTCGTCTAGCAGCGCGATCCGATCATCATACTCCATGCCCTCATCCTTGAGTCGCGCCATGAGCTCGGATTTCAATAAATCGACCTGCTTGCGGAGCACCATCTCAGGGTTCTCAAGAATCGCCTCGACCAAGGAAATGACGTTGAACGCGTAGTCCTCGGCTTCCTTGTCGAGCTGTGGAATGGCATCCAATAGGTATAGGCTCAGCGCGTGGTTGATCGAGAAATCTTCGGGCAGCGAGACATCGACCGCGACTTTCTGCGGGCCACTGCGCTTGGCGGGCGGGATGATGTGGAGGATCTTCGCACCGATGAGGCCGCGGAAGAGTTTGAAGGCGTGCTCCTTGAGCGCCTTCTTTTTGGTGGGCGGCTCATGGCTGTCGTCGATGATTTTTTTGAGCGCAGCGCAGCCGTCTTCGGTGGTGCGGGAGAGGACATTGAGGAGCGTGTGGTGATGCACCGAAAAGCTCGAAACGAGCGGCTCGGGCGGGGCTACTTGAAGTTTGGTAAAGGTGGTCTCATCCCAATGAACGTAGCCTTTCTCGGGCGGCTTGCGCTTTTCGAAGCTCTTCTTTTTGTTAACCGTTGCCTTCGCGGCGAGCCTGAGGTTTTCGATGATGTGCTCGGGCGCTTGGGCGACGACGTAGCCGGTGGTGTCGAATCCACGGCGTCCTGCACGACCCACGATCTGGCGGAAATCGCGGACTGCGAGAATCTTAGTACTGCGTCCATCGTACTTGCAAAGGCCGGTGAGCATGACCGTGCGGATCGGCACGTTGACGCCGACGCCGAGAGTGTCGGTGCCACAGACGACTTTGAGCAGACCGCGGGCGGTGAGTTTTTCAACTAACAACCGGTATTTCGGCAGCAGGCCGGCGTGGTGGATGCCGACGCCGTGGCGGAGGATTTTCGAGAGCTCGCGACCGTAGGGGGAGCGGAAATCGGCGTCGTCGAGGGCGCGGGCGATGGCGTGTTTCTCCTCCTTGGTGCAGAAGTTGGTGGAGAGCAGGTCGCGGGCGGTTTCGGCGCAGGCGTTCTGGGTGAAGTGGACCAGATAGACGGGCGAGCGGCCTTGTTCGTTGAGCTCGGCGATTTTTTCCTGGAGCTGGGTGGTGGAGTATTCGAATTCGAGCGGGACGGGGCGCTGGTCGGACTGGACGAGGGTGGTGGGCGCGCCTGTGAGCGCGGTGAGTTGCTTCGAGAAAAACGAGGAGTCGCCGAGGGTGGCGGACATCAGGAGGAAGCGGGCGCGCGGCAATGTTAGTAGCGGGATTTGCCAGGCGGTGCCGCGCGAGTGGTCGGAGTAGTAGTGGAATTCGTCCATGATCACATCGTCCACGGGGGCATTGGCTCCGTCGCGCAAGGCGATGTTGGCGAGGATT
>JAPJNB010000022.1 GCA_026461385.1 Akkermansiaceae bacterium | reverse complement strand
TGTTCATCGTGGTTGGCGTGGCTTCCATGGCTCCGTAGATCACGCGATCCACGACGCAGGTATCGACCGCGTCCACGAGCTTGCGAACGACGCGCAGGCCGAAGCCATGGGATGACGGGACGCTCGTGAGCATGAAGCTGTGATCGAGCGACGGAGGCAGGAACGTGACATCCGCGATATTGCTCGGGCTTGTCGGGTTGCTCGATGGCAGGCCGATGTCGATGGCCACGCCCCAGTGGACCGAGGTGTTCGAGTTGAAGACCGCAGCGACGAACGAGAAGTCGAGCGAAAGCTGCTTGCCAAGTCGCAGTTGCTTGCCGTTGACGTGGATGCGAAATAGCTCGCGGGAAAAGTCGGATGGATAGAACACCTTCTCACCGGCGATGAGCTGCTCGACTTGGTAAAACCCGCGTCCGTCCCAGGCGAAGAATCCCGGGGCGTTGAGCTTGGTCGAACGACGGCCGAGATAACCGGGAATCACCAGCGGCGCGGAGGTGTTGGTGTATTGATAGACCACACCGGTCGTGGGTGATGTCGGCAGGACGTTTGCCGTGGTGAAGACCAGCGGATCGACATGCACTGCGGGCAACAGGCCGCCTACTCGCGGAAGGTCGGCTAGTTTGATCGACGGCACGTCCTTCGCCTCGATCTTCTGACGGGTCGGAAATACCTCGAAGAGTTCCGGCAGTTCCCACGCGGCAATCACGGTTTGCTGGGTGTTGCTGACACTCGGAAGCGATGTCGGAATGAAGGTCTCCAGGTCTTCGACGCGTGCGCCAAGATCATCGAGGATCAGTTGCAGCCCCTCGATCTGAGGGATGGTGTGGCCATGCACTTGGAATGCTGACACCGGGCCTGCGGTGGAGATCGTGACGACATAACCGTTCAAGGCTGGAGCAGCGTCGAAGGTAATGGTGAGATCGTTTTCCGAGTCGAGAGTGATAGTGGGCACCGATGAACTGGATACGATAGCGGATAAAGTGGGGCTTCCAGTTGGAATGACGTCGCCATAAGGCGATGGTGTCCACGTCTCCACCAAGTCCGGTGATGCAACAGGCTCCTCACTGAACCATTCGGCTTTGTATGCGTCGTTAAAGTTGAGTGACAGTGTCCACTGCCCCCCGTCCCACTCAGCATTCATTTGTGGGTAGGCCGTCCCGCTAGTGTAATAGGTGTTTGAAATCTTGCCGAGCGTTCCGCTGAAAGGCGGCGAGAAGGTCCCCGAAACTTGGATGTCACCGCTTCCAGGCGATAATCCTCCCCCAGCAAGGATACTGAAGTCGCCGCCGTTTTGCCGCACCGTCACGTGCAAGTCGCGGGTGCCAAGGTTGTGGCTGATGGTGAACTCGTCATTCACCCCATCCCCGATGGGCGCGACGTAGTGCTGTGAGCCGGTGATGATCTGGTCTGGCGTGAACGGTACGTAGGTTCTGCCGTAAGGTGGGCGCAGCCAGTCGATGTTGGCAGCGGTTTCGAGTCCTTCCCAGTTAAGCTCGCGAATCAACGAGATCGGAGCGCGGAATGGGGTGAGCGTGTAAGTCTTCGTCGGGTCATTCTCATCTTGAATTGCGACTTCAATTTCTAAGTCGGGCTTTAACTCTGCGGCTCCGCGCAGTGCAGCGGCGATCTCTGCGGTGTTGAGATCGAGGATGATCGTCGGATCACCGGGCGGCGCGGAAAACACTGCGACTTCGATCAACTCCTGATCAATGCCGGCCATCGAGCCGTTGAAGGTGATGTGGGCGATGTTGGTTGCTGGGTTGCTGACCGAGAACGATCCCTCATCGTCGACGAGAACCGATAGCGCGTCCTGAATTTCGTCGGGTCCGTCGTCCACGGACAATTCGCGGGTTTTCTTGAACCCACGACGCAACTGATAGGTGCCTTTGAAGGTCGGCTGGATTTTGAGTGCCTGTATTTCGGGCCAGAGCGTGGTGGCTGATGATCCGCCTGCTTGCACCTCGCTCACGGTCGGCGCAGGTGGCACGATAGTCTCGAAACTCGCGGTAGATGCGAGTGGTGCCTGCACGAGCCGGACTTCGTGGCGATATTGGCCCGCCACCTGTTTCGAGCGAACACGCACGAATGACACAGGCCGCAGTTCAGAAAGTAGTCCAATGGCAGAATTTCCGGACAGCGCGATTTCCTGCATGCCGGTGGAAATGATCCACGAGCCATCCTGTTTGCCAACCACCGCGTCATCCAAGCCAATCGCGGAGAGTGCGGATTGCATCGCGCCAGCCGTGGCATCGTGTTGGATCGGCGCAGTGTTTTGACCGTCCACGTTCAAGACGAAGAACCCCGACGTTGGCCGCGCATCGACAAATCCAATAGATGCACGGATGTGCGTTACAATCCTCTGAACCTCGATGGGCGAACCTTCGAGCGACTCCGCAAAGCGCATCCCAATACGCACCTTGTCGCCCTGCACGAATGCCGGAAATGAAATCGCGCTGCCGCCAAGCGTCGTGGTCAGCCTGCGAGTGGTGAGATTTGCGTAAACGGTGGCCTGCATGGGGATGTCCTGCCTATGCCCGCCGCGTCAACTTACCATTTGCTGAACCAAACTTGGCGAGTGCATGGATCGCCAATGAAAAAGCGCGAAATCCTCTCAGTCCCAGATGGCGTAGCAGCTTGCTTGAATCCGCTCGACATCCCCGCGAATGCGTTTTATGGTTTTAACATGATTCCGAAAAACAACCGCAAGGTCACTGCGGAAGAAATGCTAGAGCAATGTCGCCGCAACCGCCAGGAAGCCCGGATTCTGGAAAACCGGGATCGCACTTACGAAATCGAGCCCCTTCCGTCAGGCTTGCGGATTTCCGCTCCCGTCTTGATACGCGCCAAGTCGAAGGCGAGCTAGACGCGATCTTCCGGGAAAGCCCGGAGTTTGGACGCAATCTTGCTCACAGACTCACGCCGTTTTTAGAAATCTACGAATCGGGCTCTCTCATATTGATCGGAGCTGGTGGTGAGGTGGCGGTGTTCGGTGATCCTGCGAACCAACAGGTCGTTAAACTTTGTGGCCCGCCCGCACGATGTCATTTTGGCTGGGTGATCCGACGCGCTCCGAGCAGGATTCTGACTCTCTCCCCCGGTGACCTCGATGAGATTCTCGACCGACTTTCTCTTTTTGAGGCTCTTTTTCCTTCAGGAATCTCCATCGACTGCATCGGAGAAAATGACGCGTTTCTTGCCTTCCGTCAGCCCTTCATCGTCGGTCGCCATCCCACCGTTGCCGAACTCAGTGACTACATGCAATCCCTCGGCTGGATTCCCCATCGGGAACCATGTAGCGGAGAAACCCTCGAACTGCTCACCTGGAAAAAAGACTCCTTTCTTGCCACTGATGTCCGGCCGGAAAATGCGCTTGTCGCCGAGGCAACAGGAATGATCCATCCCATCGACTTCATCGTCGCCGGCCGCGAGATCGCCCCGTAGTCAACACCGCATGGCCCATCGAACGCGATTTTACAATCGCGCCTACGTGCGTAGGAAAAAAGGATGGGAAAGCACCCGCCCGCCGCGTCAACTCACAGCTCAAAATACCCCGCATCGAACATCTCCATGACGTAAGGAAACAGCGGCTCCAACCCGGCGGCCTGCTCCGCCTCTTCCTCCTCCTTGCCAAGGCGCTTGGCGAGAAGCCGCTGTTCCTTGTCGAGGCCGAAGCCGTCTCTGGGTTCCTCACTCATAGCGACCAGAACCTTCCAGCTAGATTGCGATTGCGCAGCACTTGGAGCGCGGTGTTGTAGGCGTCGTTGCCGGGAGCGAGAAGGCTGCTGAAAATCGGATCAGCGATGCCACCGACCAAACCGGTTTGAAGTCGGATCGGATCGATTGGCGTCGAGTCAGGAATCTTCTGTGGCGCGTGGCAAAGATTCCAAAACTGGTCATGCTTCACGAACGCGGTCCAGGTGTCATCCATTGGTAGTTCAGGCGAGAACTTCGGCGGCGACAGGAAATAGATGGTGGCGATCTTGATGGCGTCGAACTCGGGATCAGCAGTTCCTTCCACTAGGTTACCCAAGTCCGCCTCTACGATGGGCTTGTATTTGGCTGTCACGTTCAGCCAAGGGCGTTCCCGCGCCGGTGAGGATCTTCCGTAGTTGATCACTAGCAGCGCACTGTAACCGTCGAGGAAAGGATTGCCCTGGATGGTATCCAACTTGGCCGCCGCACGATCCACGTAGAGCACCACGTCGCAGGCCCGCAGCCGTGGTGACTCGCCGGCCGATTCGTATTGGACCTCCTGAATGCCGGAATTGAGGTTGCCCTGGAACACGACCTTTTCATCGCTCACACCGAACTGGATGAAGAATTCGGGAACGCCCTCGAACTCGACCTTCACATCTCCCGACTCGGAAATCGAAACTGCTTCGGCATCCGCCCCCTTGCCGATGATGCGGGTCGATGGAACGAGTATCTGTGGCGATTCTGTGATGAGTGCGTCCACCGACTGCTTCTTGTCGGGCCGCGTGCCGGTTTCCTCTTCGATTCGGTCGAGCGTGCGTTCGGACGCAAGCATGGCAGTTGTGGAGATTTCCGGCTCCACCCCGTTGATGAAGCCGGGGCGAATGCGGAACACCCACTGTCCGGCCACATCGCTCCATTCGGGCATAATCGTCCACGGATGAACCCACCGCCGCGACATTCTCATGAACCGCAATGGCAGTCGCCGAGACACATCGTCGATCATGGCGTTCCACGTCTTGGAATTGATGATGGGAACTTTGCGCTTCATGTCGGGATAAACAGGTGGCGGACGAACGGTACGGGATGGCGGTGATGCCAAGGAATGTCGCAGCTATTTGACCGCGTGCGGCGTGTCAATTCCGGCAATTAGTAAGGCATAAATTGCGATTCGAGGATTTGATTTGGTACTTAGATTAAGCTGGCCCAAGCAGATGGTGATCTGCACTCTATTCACTAGCACTACTTTGAACACAAGATAACCAAATGTTCCTTTCCAAGAGCGATTTTAAGGTTGCGCGTAGCTGCCCTACTAAACTTTTTTATAAGAAGAATGGGTATCCGTCTCGTCTCGACGACAGCCCATATCTTCGATTTCTCGCCGACGGAGGCTACATGGTTGAGCGAATGGCGAAACTGATTTTCGATGGTGGTGTCGAGGTCGGCTTCTGGGATCAACCGCAGAAAGCATTCGAGGAGAGTCGGCGCTTGGTAGAGCAGGGGGATGTGATTCTTTTCGAGCCTACGATCATCTTTGGTAAGCTATTGGCCCGTATCGATATTGTGGTGCGCGAGGGCAACACTCTTAAACTGATTGAGGTAAAATCGTCGTCGGTCACAAGCGATTCGAGCGGAGAGTTGAATCCTTTTCGTGGGAAGAAGGGCGGTATCGAATCCGCATGGCGCCCCTATCTTGAGGATGTCACTTTTCAGGCTCATGTACTTGGTCAGGTTTTTCCCGGGTTCGAAATTCGTCCATTTTTAGCTGTGATCGACAAGGCGAAGATTGCGACGTCCGATCTCACATTCGATCGATTCAAACTTCGGCAGAAGGCATCCTCTGATGGTCGATTCTCCGCCCCTGACGTCGAATATCTTGGTGATCTTGAACAACTGAAAACAAATCACCTGTTAGCGATCCTTGATGTCAGTGCAGAAGTTGAAGAACTGCGGCCTGAGGTCGTCAATTCAGCTGAAGCCTACGCCACTTTAATTCGTGAAGATGGAGTGGTACGCCCGGCACCCGAACTCGGGCAGCATTGCAAAAAATGCGAATACCGCACGGCATTCGATCCGACCAAGAGCAATGGGTTCAGAGAATGCTGGGGCAAACTTGGCTCACCTAATCCACACCTTCTTGATTTGTACCGGATCGACCTAGCCGGAGGTAAAAATGTTAATCTTGTGGCTGAACTAGTTGCCGAAGGTAAGGCTGCCCTTGAAGATGTTCCCACCGATAGGCTTGTTGGCGAGGCAGCGGTCCGGCAACGACGACAACTTGTGTGCCATCAGTCTGGTCAAGAATGGATAGACCCCGCTCTACCTGCATTGCTCCGTAGCCACACTGCTCCCCTATATTTTATCGACTTCGAAGCGTCCCGCCTGGCCATTCCCTATCACAAGGGAATGCATCCCTACGAATTGGCCGCCTTCCAATGGAGTTGCCACACTCTGGTCTCGGTCAATTCCACGATGTCCCACAGCGAGTGGCTAAATGATTCGGATGCCTTTCCAAACTTCGCGTTCGCTCGTTCGCTTCGAGAGAAGATTGGAGACCATGGCACGGTCTACATCTGGAGTCCCTACGAGGTCTCGACTCTTAGAGAAATTCGCCGTCAGATGGACGACTATGGTGAGAAAGACGATGAATTGAAGGCGTGGTTGGACCGGATGATCGAACCTGGAAATCCTAGGATCGTAGACCTTTGCCAGATTGCGAAGGATCACTTCATTCATCCAGATATGATGGGAAGCTTCAGCATCAAGGATGTCCTTCCGGCCGTTTGGAAAAACAACCCGGCGTTAAGGAAAAGTCCAGACTTCATGAAGTATGACCAGATCGATATCGCAGGTAACGTGCTTAGCCCCTATGATGTCCTTCCGAAACTTCCCGTCGGTGAGATGGATGAAGTTGTGAAAGAGGGGACCGGTGCCATGAGAACTTATCAGGAGATGATGTACGGGCTTTCAGTTGGTGACTTGGAATTGCGGGGAAACCTAAAAAAACTGCTCCTCCAATATTGCGAACTTGATACGGCTGCGATGATAGTTATCTGGCGCCATTGGATCGAGGGCGGATGCTGATGATGCAGCATTTGCTAAAGGGGTTTAGCAGGCAAAGAAATTCAGCGCAGATGCTTTCAGAGAAACTCAAAGATTGCTCCTGAACTCTCACAGATCACGCTTGGCAAATGCCTTAACGTCGGCCTTAGTTTTAGCAGGTTATTGAAAGTGCCGCATGGGCGGTACAGTTGCGTAGTGCCTTGGCTAGGGCCAATTGCTCTCCCAAGTCGTTTATCGAGAGGCAATCGTCGTTGATGAGGAAATCCTGCAGAACCTTCAAGTCCTTGCCTTTCAGAGAAAGGAACTTTAGCAGGCTCTCGTCCGCGATCCATTTCTCACGGACTGATGGTGCTAGGCGCGGTGCAAGGATTGGATGGGGTTCGACGGAAATCTTCGAATTTAACTCTCGAAACTCGTTGATTCCGGGATGCTCCTTACCGAGCAGGCTCTTGATCATGATTTCCAACCCGGCCACCGCCATTACCAGTCGCCACTGGAGCCCTCGGATTTCAGCCAGTTTCGATTCTCGCCCTGCGATCGGATGAGACCATTGAAAGGCTTGGCTTACCAGAGCTTCGCCGCGTGCGATTCCCTGCAAGACTGTGAGGAGTTCCTCCACGTTTTTTGCCTTTGGTCGGGTGCCAAACTCAGCAATGGCCAACGAAACCGAATCAAAGTTATCATTGGGATTTCGAGCAATCTTAGCCCATTGAGCATGAGCGGATTTGGCTAAGCTAGTCACTGAGTAGATCAGATTTGGTGAGAATGAAAATCCGCTTAGAGATCAATCTTCGTTTTCGATAGTCAGCGATGCGATCCAATCTGCGGGACTCATCTCATTGATCTCTCCTTGATGACTAGAAAGAGCCTCGGCAGCAGCCTCCGAAAGCTCGGTCAGGCCGTTGAGAGAAAGACCTCCATGGTGCTTGGAAAGAGCCTTTGCAGCCATGTCAGAGAGACTGGTGAGGCCATCGAGATAAAGTTGCCCTTGATTCGTTGAAAGAGCCGCTGCGGCGGAGTCTGAGAGTTCGGTCAGGCCGTCGAGAGCTAGATCTCCCTCGTGGTTGGCAAGAGACTTTGCTGCAGCGTCGGAGAGATCGGTCAGACCGCCGAGAAAAAGGTCTCCATTTCGCTTGGCCATTGCCTCCGCTGCAGCGTCTGAGAGTTCGGTTAGGGCACTAAGTCCAAGTCCACCCTGATGCTTTGAAAGAGCCAGAACAAAGGCGTCCGAGAGTTCGGTCAAGCCGTGGAGAGAAAGGCCTCCTTGATGATTTAAAAGAGCCGCTGCGGCAGTGTCCGAGAGTATTGCTAGCCCATCGAGACAAAGGTCCCCCTGGTGCATTGAAAGAGCCAGAGCAGTTGCGTCCGATAGTTCAGTTAGTCCGTTCAGAGAAAGGCTACCCTGATTCTTTGAAAGAGCTGCTGCTGCGGCGTCCGAGAGTTCGGTCAAGCCGTTGAGAGAAAGGCCTCCTCGATGATTCGAAAGAGCCGCTGCGGCAGTGTCCGAGAGTATTGCTAGCCAATCGAGACCAAGGTCCCCCTGATGCTTTGAAAAAGCTATTGCGGCTGTATCAGAGAGTTCCGTAAGACTGTCAAAGAAAAGGTCCACCTGATGCTTTGCAAGAGCTTCCGCTGCAGCATCTGTAATCGACGTCATTTCGGACAGGTCGATGCTTTCGTTGTCCTCAAGAAATTGCTCTGCTTTGACTACATCAAGAACAGTTGCCATTTTTTCGATCACCCAGTCGGCTGGTTCCTCACCGCAGATCTTTCCCTGATATTTCATAAAAGCTTCTGCAGAAACTTCTGTAAGTTTTGTTAGGCAGTCCAAATAAAGGTTGCCCTGATGCTTTGAAAGAGCTTCTGCCGCTGAGTCCGTGAGTTCGGTCAGGCGGTAAAGAGAAAGTTGCCCCTGATGTTTGGCGAGAGTCGCCGCAGTTGATTCCGAGAGTGTGGTCAGTCCGTTGAGAGATAGATCTCCCTGATGCTTGGACAGAGCCTCGGCGACGCTGTCCGAGAGTTGTGTCAGACCGTTGAGAGAAAGTTTACTCAGATGCTTGGACAGAGCCTCTGCTGCGACGTCCGAGAGTTCGGTCAGGCCGTCGAGAGATAGATCTCCCTGATGCTTGGATAGAGCCTCCGCAGCGGAGTCAGAGAGCTCAGTCAGGTCATCGAGATAAATGGATTCGATGCGGGAGACAATCATCTCAGCAGCCACTTTTGAGAGTTCGGTTAGTCCCCTGAAAGAAAGCTGCCCCTGATGTTTGGCAAGAGTCGTAGCGGTTGATTCCGAGAGTGCAGTAAGGCCGTTGAGAGATAGATCTCCCTGATGCTTGGATAGAGCCTCGGCGGCGGTGTCCGAGAGTTGTGTCAGACCGTCGAGAGATAGATCGCCCTGATGTATGGCTAGGGCCTCGGCGGCGGTGTCCGAGAGTTTGGTCAGGCCGTTGAGAGACAGATCTCCCTGATGCTTGGATAGAGCCTCGGCGGCGGTGTTCGAGAGTTGTGTCAGACCGTCGAGAGATAGATCTCCCTGATGCTTGGCCAGAGCCTCCGCATCAGCGGGCGATAGTTTTGTAAGGCCACTGAGAGAAAGTTTTCCCTGATGCTTGGATAGAGAGTTAACTGCGTCGTTCGATAGTTTAGTCAGCCCGTCTAAGAGGAGTTGGCCGTGGTGCTTAGAGAGGTATTTCACAGCGGCGTCCGAAATATTTCTCAGGCCATCGAGATTGATCCACCATACTCGAGACTTGGACAATATACGCGCGGCACTGTCAGTAATTGAGGTGAAATTGCCCAGCTCCATATTAATCCAATCTTCACTATATTGACTGGCAACATAGTCATCAAGAATCATATCATTATCCATGCAAAAAAGTCTATG
This sequence comes from Akkermansiaceae bacterium, assembly GCA_026461385.1. Classification (GTDB taxonomy): domain Bacteria; phylum Verrucomicrobiota; class Verrucomicrobiia; order Verrucomicrobiales; family Akkermansiaceae; genus Luteolibacter. The sequence continues at coordinate 16,904 of JAPJNB010000022.1, read as the reverse complement.
AAACCGTTAGACAAGCAATCAAGTCAATTTTTTCCGCGCCACAGGTCATGATGAGTGCATTCACCGAATTCTTCTTGTCGGGACGCGTGCCGGTTTCCTCTTCGATTCGGTCGAGCGTGCGTTCGGACGCAAGCATGGCAGTTGTGGAGATTTCCGGCTCCACCCCATTGACGAAACCTGGCCGGATGCGGAACACCCACTGTCCGGCCACATCGCTCCATTCGGGCATAATCGTCCACGGATGAATCCATCGCCGCGACGTCCTCACGAACCGCAATGGCAGTCGCCGCGCCACCTCATCAATCATGGCGTTCCACGTCTTGGAATCGATGATGGGAACTTTGCGTTTCATGTCGGGATGAAGAGGTGACGGCCGACAGCTTTAGCATTCGGGTCTTTCTTGAGGTCGTCGTCGCTCGGTCGGCGCTCCTGAAACTCGTAGCTGATGTTGTGGTGGACGATCTGGAACACTTCCTCGATGGAACTGCCGTCTGCCGACGCACGCAGGAAGGCGAGCGGATAGTAGCCGAAGCCGTCGAGCGGACCTTTGGCGGAGTCGGTCTGAACGATCTCGACGTTTTCACTCACCTGCTCGCCAACTTTGTTTTCCTGCACGCCGGAAATCCCGCCGCTCACCGATTGCTTTACCTTGAGCGAAATGTAAATCCGCCCGTCCTTGGATGCCTTCTTTGGATCCAGCTTGAGTGCCGGATAATCTTTGTCGGTCACTCGACTGCCGTCCTTGTCGCGGTTGTCGATGCGGAGCTTCTGTCCGTTCTCGGTGATGACGGGGATTAGGTCATTCACTGTTCCCGGTGAGACGCGCACCGATGTCCCGCTCACCATGACACGAAACGGGTGCCGGAACGTCTGATTGTCGCGGACGCGCACGATGGTCCCGTGGGGCGTGACTCTCACGTCGATGCTGTCGTCGGGAATGATTTTGAGCGAATCCACCCAGCGCACGAGGCGTTCCCACGCATCACGGACTTTCTCACCCTTGCGCACCTTGAGTTCACGCGTGGTCATTGCTTGCTGGCCTTCTCATAGACCTCCTCGACCCAGCCGCTTGGCGGTGAGAGCAGCCATTCGTTTTCGATGCGCCAAACGTCGCCGTTCTGCGAGATCTTCGGCGGCATCGCCATCCAGGTGCGGCTGCCGAAATCAACCTCGGCAATCGCGTCCGGAGCGTCCGGGATGCTGGAATAAACCTTGCCGATGTCATTGATCGCGTTCTTCGGGATCTGCTTCGACGACCAAGTGCGAGTCACGCGAGCGGTCATCACGGCATAGGTTGCGTTGCCGAACATCGGATTCTTCTCGCCGGGCTTGGCCTTGCTTTTGCCGCTGAGTCCGCCTTTGCCCTTGGATTCCTTGGGCATGAATTCGGGGAACTTGAGCGGTCCTCCGGGTTCCTCGTAATAGCCGCCGTAGGTTTCCTTGATCGCCTTGAGTTTCGGATGCGACTCAATCGGCTCTTCGGAAAAATCAAAGCCGAGATTCCACTGCTCCGTTTCCTCAGGATCTGGTTCGTCATCCTCGGTGTATCCCTTGTAATTGACGGTCACGATCCATCCGTCGGTGCCGTCATTGAGCGCCTGCCAGGTTCGTCCTTGTTCGATCAGGCCTTGGAATCGCGCCTCACCCACCGTGGTGACCTCACCGATGCTTTTGGCATAATACGAAACAGAGAACGACGAAATCATGTTTTCGTCCCTGCCGCCGCTCGCGCCTTCGAGGATGGTGTTCTCAGCCATGGCTTACGCGAAAACCGCCTCCGCCGGTGCTTGGGTCGTGCCCTTGTTCTTGGTGTTGTCGTGGATCTTCTTGAGCCAGTCGGTCTGCCGCTTGTTTTCCTCTAGCAGCCCTGCGTTTGCGCTGCGGCCGAAGAGCATGTTCATGGATTGCGCGAAGGAACCAAGCTGTCCTGATCCGCCTGCGATGACTGCCGGAGCCGTTGGATTCTCTGTGTCTGCTGCCGCCATTCCAACTTTCTTGCCCGTCGCTGCCGGAGGAATCGCCGCCTTGATGCGCTCTACGGTGTTGCCGAACTCGCGCTGCATGCCGGACGTGTCGATTGCCTCCGCCGTATTGGCGAACGTCTCGCTGAACCTTGTCTTCATGTTCCCACCAGCTTCTGCCAGACGTTGAGCAATCTTCTGGGCGGCAGGTTCCAATAGGTCACCGGCCTTCGAGAACCGCGCCGCAGCATCTTCGTCGAGAATCGCCGCGCTCTCTTGGATCGTTTTCTGGATGTTGTTGAACGCATTCTCCTTGCCGAACAACTCGGCCAGCGGGCGTGCCATCTCGATGACTTCAGAGAAGCCTTTTTGGAGGAAGCTGATGGCTGATAGAAAAATTCCGATGATGGCATTGCCCATTCCACCCCAGAACTCGGGAGTGGTGAGGACTTGGAAGAAGGTGACCGCCGTTTTGAAATACTCGATGATGTATTGACCGGCGGAGGCAATGGTTGCCCGCAGCGTGGCCCACAAGAAATTCACGCTCTGTGCGAACGCCAGCTTGAGCGATGACCAGACGAGGTTGAGTGCCTCGCCGCTGCGGAAGATCGCCACGAGGAACTGTCCGGCTTCGGCCAACTTTGGTTTCGCCATTTCCACGAATTCGAGAAACTGCGGCGTGATGGATGCGAGTGCTTCCGCGAGTGGCTTGCCGATTTCCTCAAATCCCTGATTCAGCGCGGCCTTGATCTGGACTGATGCGGCTGCCGTTGCCTTCGCGGATCCGCCGACCTGAGTTTCAATAGCGGAGAGCACCAGGGCTTGCGCCTCGTGCATCCGGTTTGATTCAGCCAGAGTTTTAATCTTCGCCTTTTCCTCTTCGGTGAAGCTAATGCCGGAACGCCGCAAGGCCATGAGTCCGTTGACCGGATCGTTGAGCGCCTTGCCAAGTTGGACCGCGTTTTGTTCAGCAGCACCGAAACCCGCCGCTGCTAGGTCAACTGCTGCTTGAGTGGCGCGGTCGAAGTTGCCTCCTACCTTATCGGCGGTGTTGGCGAGTTCCTTGAAGGTGAGCAGCTTCGCTTGGGCGAGTTGGATCGAATTGCCATCCATTCCGGTCTGCAGCTCGATCTTGTCCGCGAGGTTGTTGAGTCGCTCGGCCACTGAATCTGACTGGTCACCGAACAGGCCCATCGACTTGGCGATGTTGCGGACGCGTGCGTCGGCGGAGTTCGCCGCTTCACCCGACAGGATCAACTTGTAGGTCAACGCCCCGACAGCGGCTCCTGCGGCAGCTACGGCAGCGGCAACGACCGCAGTTCCCGTAGCGACCGATTTCATGGCGCTGCCCATCGACGCGAATCCCTTGGACGCGCCTGACGACATGCCGGCCATCGAACTTTTCAAGCCGTGCGCCGAAGTCTTGGCACCTTTCAGCGCGGTCTGGAATCCAGCCGTGTTGAGTGTCAGTAGTGCGGTGAGCTTGGCCATCTGGCCATGGGTGGCGTGTCAATCGAAGCCGGACTTCCCCTTCACGTTGGCGAAGAAGTAGAGCAGCCGTTTTTCCATCGATCGTGTTTGCATCTGGAGAGCGACATTCACCCGCGCCCGCAGTCCGCCGACCTTGGCGGCCCACTCGACGGCGTTGGTGATCGACGCGCTGATTTCACCATCACTCACCTTGATGTCGGTGCTGCCGGGAGCTGCATGGCGGGAAATCCATGCGGCCACACGGATCTTGCCGATGCTTTGCGCTGCCGTGGCCCATGCCGATGCCAGATAGCCGACCCGCGCCTTCTTCGCCTTGATCAGCTCGGCGATCAGCGCCTTTGGTGCCTTGAGTTTGGTGCCCCCCTTGGCCACGCGCATGGTGCCGCTGCGTCGACGCGACTTGAGCACGGAACGCATTTGGGCGACCGAATCGACATCAGCCCGTTTCGGATCGGACACCCCGCGAAACACGGCGCGGATGTCGCCCACAATCGCCTGTTCGCCGAGCTTCTTCGCTTTGACGCCTCGCGTGCTACCACGACTCGGGGGCGTGAAGTCCAACAGGTGTCGGATGAAGCCACGGATTTGTTCCTTCATGAACGTCTCGCTGTCGCGCTTCGAATAATGGGCGAGCCGGTCGGCGACGCGCTGGAACTCATCGACATGCAGCTTGAATTTAACCTCATCACCCATCGTCATCGTCGCTATCGTCAACCATGCGATCGATGAGCCCGATCAATTCGTCAGGTGCGAGCGCCTGAAGCGTCTCTTCGGTGGGTGGTTCAAGCGTCCAGAGATTGGCCGCTTGGAGCGAGCAGTGGTAATACTGGAGGGCACGCGCCATCGGCAGCCGCCAAATGATAAATTCCTCGCTCCAGCCGGTGTCCTTAGCGATGGTGAACACCGCACTCGCCAGCCAGCCGGGATTCAGGACTTTCCCGGCGCATCGTCATTGCTGGACGGATACTTGCTTTCGACGCGGACGCTGGATGCGGCAAGCATCGCGTTGATCCGGTTGATCTCCGCCATCAATCCCGGAAGCATGTCGAAGGTGACATTGAGAGAAAACTTGAGCACGCAACGGTCCACGGTGTCGTCACGCACGGCGTCCGCGATGTCATCTTCATCAGCCGACTGCATCCATGCAAAGGCCATGATCTGCCGCTGCTCTTCCAAGTCATCGAGGTCCAACGGTGGATCATCTTTGCCACGGGTGAACATGGTGAGCTTGAGCACATAGGCCAGTTGCATCGAACCCATGGTGTAGGGACGCAGCTTGAGGTTGCCGATCCGGCGTTCCCCGCTGTCGATCATGCCTGTGGCAAGTTGAAGTTCGCGGTCGTTCATGATGTCAGAATTCGGAAAGGATTTGCTCGCGGGTGGCTTTTGATGCTTCGTCGGAACCGCTCGGGACAATGGCGATGCGCTTGCCTTTTCGGATCAGCAGCATCGGGCGCATCGTCTTGACCTTGTCAAGAAGGCGGTTGTGCTGGTCGTTCATCGCCCGCAGATAGGCGATGGGGTGGTTGGCGTTCGCCTCGCACCAGTCGAGTGATTCGTATCGCTTGCGGAACTCGTCAAACGTGATGTTTTCCGCGCCCTCGATGGGTTCAAAGCTGAGTTTGGCCGCGCCGTCCATCAGCCAGGTGACGGTGCGCTTCGCGCCGTTGGGAGTCTGTTCGACGGTGTCGGAATACGCCGCTTCGGTTGCGAACATCGCACCACTGGACAGAGCGGCGGCGACCAGCCGAGTGTTGCGGCTTTCGGTGGGTTTGGTGTCGTGATCGCGCACGACGCTGATGGTGGTTCCTTCTTTCATGGGTGATCTTGTTCGGGAAATTGATTAGGCCGCGCCAGCGGCGGGATGGTTCAATCCCGACACTTCAAACGAGTTGTAGTCCTCGTTGGTCTGGGAGTTCTTGACGGAAGTGATGATCGTAGTCCCACCTGCGATTTGATCGGGGACGTAGGACGCGGAAGCACCACCCAGCAGCGTTTCCGCAGCGAGCCCTCTGCCCTTGACGGTAAAGCTGAAGGACGGGTCGTAGCGGTTGCCGGTTTCAAAGCCGCCATCGCTCTTCTTGATGATCTTGTGCTCGACTTGCTTCTGCACGTCCACGCCTTCCACTAGGGCAGCGGTGACGCACTTGACTCCAATTTCGTTGAATGCAGCTGGCATGGGAATGATGAAGAGTTAGATGTCGTCGTAGGCGACTGCCTGAATCTCGAAGGATGGGAAATCGTCGTTGCTTTCCGTCACCTTCACCGAGGTCACGAACGCCGCGCCCTTGGTGATCGCACCGGCGGCGACATCGCCAAAATTCACGGTACCTTTGCCGGACAGCGTGATGCTGCGAGTGATGAGCTTTTTCGGCTTGGCGACAACCGTGACACCGAGCGAATCACGCAGCGTGGCCACTTCGATTGAGGCGTCCGCAGATGACTCTTGGGCGTGACCGGTGGCAGGCGCGAGGCCGTTGAGATTGGTAACTCCGAAGGTAGCGGGCATGACTCTTACGGCGGGTTGTCAACCGGCGTCCAATCCACCCCGAGAATCCCCTCGATAGTGGTGAGCCATCTGTCGTCATCGGTGACGGCGGTGGCGTGAGCTTTCGTTCGGAATCCGCCGACCGTGAATCCACTCGCCGGAGGCAATGCGCCTTCCATGATGCCCTTTACCGCATCGGCGAGCGCGGCGTGCTGGGTCCGGTTGTCGGTGGGTGACGAGACCAAGATCTTGATCGTCGCCCGGTGCAAGGGGCCGACCACGTTTTCAATCGAGTCTGCCAGCACGAGAATCGCATCGGATTCGGGTGGACGGATGTCGGAGGAGGTCCCGGTAAATACCTCGGGTGCGGAGACCAGTTGCGCGGCGGTAAACAGGCCGGCCAGGTAATCTTCGATGGCTTGGTTCATGGTGGTGATGTTTAGCGGCGGGCCACGCGGTATTCGATGATGCCGGCACCGGGTTTGCGGTTGATCTCGTCGATCTTGTAGCGGTCGCCGCCGATGAGGATCGTGTCGTTGTGGGCAGGCGGCGGTGATGGCAGATGCGCCACGAGCAACCTCACCGTGAGTGCGCCGTCTTGGGTGAAGCCGCCTTCCTCAAGATCGACTGCAAGACCGCTTGGCGAAATCATCGCCTGATAGTCCCTGCCGCCGATGGTGACCGGCACGCCCGCGTCACGCAGGATCTCAACGAAGGCCTCGGCAGCGGCTGCTTGGAGCGAGTTCATGCCCGGCACGAGGTGTCAATCCGATCAAAAGCCATCCGTTTTCATAGCAAGGAATTCGAATTCAAGACTCCAACTTACACGGCAGATCACTCGTATGGAGCAAGAATTTTCAAATAGCCGCCATAAGTGTAGAGACAGCCGAATCTGCCTCCGGTGATTTCCCTGACGCTTCCGATCCCTCCAAGTTGTTACGCACCCTAACGCCCAAATCCGGCTTTCAGAAAAAATCAAAAACCACTTTGATTCAATCTTACACGACGGATCCCAGAGCCGGCGCTTGCACTGAACCCAGAGATGCAAAGCAGATGTGAATCCGCGAGGCCTGACCTCGAATGGCACTAACTTAAGCGCTGTTTCGGGGAGGCTCTGCGAGCGGGGCTGGCGCTTGGACAGCCCAAATTCTCCTTAAGTTAGCGCCATTCAGGCCTGACCCCATTTACGACCCCATTTATGACCCCATTTATGACCCCATTTACGGTTCCACTCAAACCCCGCCCCCGCAGGAGGCAATAGCCGGCTGCGGGTAAGACCGGAGCGAACCTTGGGGCAGAACCGAATCAACGGAGCTACCGAAGCGGATTTTATGACTTACCCAGCAGAGTGCCACCAGACGGGCTGGTGTTAATTGCCTGCGCTTCCCTCCAGTTTGTAGAACATGGCGTTGCCGCTGGGCGTCACTGAGAGTTTGACTTTGCCCCCGCGCACCGAGGCGTCACCCGTTGCGATTCCTAGGCTGGTCCAGGTCTTCAGATCGGTAGAAACGTTAACCCCAAGGTTAAGGGACATCTTACCCGTTTGAGGATTGCGCTCTAAAACCGGCTGCCCCAGCGCGAGGCCCTGCATCTGGTTCCGATTATACAATCCAAAAGCATTGGGATTCGCCGTGACCTCACTGATCGTCAATGTGCGCTCCTGAGTCACTCTGTCAGCCGGAACCAAACCTAATGCCGCAGCACTATTCGTCGCGATGGTAGTTGCAGCGCCTGCGGGGATGAAATGTGCTTTGACGGTCTTGCTGCTATCCATTGAGACCGAGAGGGGGTTTGTGCTTCCCACGGCATCACCTGTCCAGTGAGAGAAAACGTAACCTTGGGCAGCTGTTGCTGTCAGAGTTGCGGAGCTATTCACGTCATACCCGCCGGCTCCGGACACTGTGCCGTTCCCGTCATCCTCCGTCGCCAGCAGGAGACTAGTGGTCTGGGTGATGGAGTATTCTTGGCCGGAAACGATGATTTTGCCGCTCCGGGTCGCTCCCGTTTCATTGGCAGCGACGGTGTAGCGCAAGGTCCCATTACCGATACCAGTGGTGCTACCGAGCACGGTGATCCACGGTTGGGTGACGACCGCCTCCCACACGGCACTCAGTGGAGCTGCAACTCCGAACTCTCCTGCCCCGGAATTGCTTCCGATCTGAGCGACCTGCGGGCTGATGCTCAGCGCATAGCCGCGCTGGGTGAAATACAGGGTTTTGCCCGCGACAGTCACGGAACCAGTCCTCGATTGCGACGTATTATTGTAGGGATCTGCAATGAGGAAAACAAAACCGTCTCCCTCCCCGCTTTCGCCGAGGGCAACGGTCAACCAGCTTGCTCCGCTTGTCGCTGACCACTGGGCGCTCCCGCCTGCAATAACGTCAATCGTCATGCTTCCGCCATCCGTGGTGAAGATTTCTGGGGTGTAGGCGATCTCAGCGGGCATGCCCGCTTGGCTCACGGTGAACTGACGGCCAGCGATCGTGATTGTCGCACTCCGGGTGGTGACGGTGGGATTCGCTGCCGCGAATACTTGGAGAGTGGTCGACCCGGAACCGCTGCCACCGGAGGTGATCTGTAGCCAATCGGCCGAAGATACTGCGCTCCACGTAACGTTGCTCGCCAACGTCAAGCTGGCGCTAATTGTGCCACCGTCTGCACCGAGAGTGGCAGTTTGGGGTGAGAGCTCGGGAGTCACCACCCCTTGGGAAACGACGTGATCGATGAAGATCGCTTTTTCGCTATCGTAGATGGTTTTGACCTGGGCGGAGCTCAGCGCGCCATCATAAAATGCGACGTTGCCTAGCGAGCCTGACCATCCACCGATCCGCATCCAGACCGGGTCATCGGCGGCCTTGCCATAATTGTAACCGGAAAAGACATTGGTGTTGCCGACCTCCGCGCCATCGACAAAGGCGGTTAAATTCGCACCAAACGCTCCTGCGAACGTCAGCATCTGCCACTGCTTGGCTTTAATCCCGGCGGTCAAGGTGACAGTATTCGCACCATCGCTGCACACAATATTGCCGGATGAATCAAGCTCAACAGTGAGCAAGTGGCTAAGTAGACCAGCCCGTTTGAACAACTGCCAGCGCGTCCCGAGAGAAGGCAAGGCCTCGCTGCTGAACCACAGACTGTAAGTGCCGCTGTCACCGGAAAAGGAACTCTGCTGCGACCACAGACGAAATTCGCCGGTCCCCATACTTTTGAGCGCCCGCTGCGGCGTGGAAAATCGGTCCTGCGCTTCGCCCCAGCCGACACTACCAGAGACGCTGTTCGGGGCGGTGAACGGAAGATTCATAGTGATCGCGCCGATGGAGTTCTGAAAACTGGCTGGCTCGTTTGCATAATCAGATTTTCTATCATAGTTAGCAGACACGCTGACTGACTTGACCAATTTTTCCGGTTTGGGATTACTGAAGGTCAGCGTTTGAGTGACGTTCGTGGGGTTATTACTGAAGGGGACCGATATATATGAAATCGATCCCTTTATTGCAGTTACGGAATTTGCAGTGGTGCCGATAGTGTTGTCCTCATACGTAAACTGCACACTAACGAAAGTTGATGAGGAACCTCCCCAAAAGGCCCGATTACCGCTACCGTAGTTAACTATTGCTGCTGTCACTTGGGCTGTGACCGGCATGGCGAGGGCAGAGACCTGGAAAACATCGTTGAAATTCCTCTCATAAAACACAGTCGAGGTGGTCGAAGTAACATTACTACCGGAACTCAAGGTATACGCCTTTGCAGCTCCCGTGGGCGCCCACGAGCCACCGGTGACTGCCGACTGCCCGCGCAGATTGTAGCTCACGACCGTGTTAATGGCTGGAGTCACGACCGGCCCGTAGGGCGCGGCGGTCAGCGCAGCGGTGAAAAGTGCGGTGACCTCGTCACTGTTGAGGGCCCGCCCGTAGAGGCGGAAATCCTTGAGCACACCGCCATTGAGATAACCGCTGGATGGCAGGTCGGCGTAGCCGATCTTCACGGTCGCGGCGGGTGTGGCCACACTGAGACGGAAGGGCGCGCTGGCAAAGGTCGATGTCCCGGCAAGGCGGATCGTCGTGCCGGCTTCACCGGCATAGAGGCTCACGACGTTGGCCAAAGATGCGGTGGCCACGACTTGGTATTCCTTGTTGGCCACCACCGTAAAGTCGGAGACCAGCAGCGACGAACCAGATTGGAACACCAACTGGTTATTCGCGTTGATGTAGAGCGCGGTGTTGGTGGAATTGGCGTTGATCCCGCAAAGGCGTTGAATGGCACCAGTGGTTTCAACGTTGAAACGGACGGCTACGCTTCCCGCATCCTGTTCCAGCTTGATGTCCTGGCCGCTGAGTTCGCGGCGGAAGGAACCATCCATACGGGTCTCAATAGGCCCAGCGAGGTGGCGCAGCCAGCCGCTATCATCGAAGCTGCCAGTAGGGATATGTGCCAAAAGCGACTGGGTAAGATCGGTCTTCGGCAAAACGGCAGGAGCATACACCCGCACGGTTCCAGTCCGGGGTGAAAGCGTCGGATTGGCGGAAGCCACGTAGCTGATGTTGCCATTGCCCGCCCCCGAGGTGCCGGAGGCAAAGATCCAGGGCGTGAGGCTTTCGGCCGTCCAAGGGGCGTCAGGAGTGGCGATGACCGCGATATTGGCAAACGCTCCGGTAGGTTCCGCAGTGACCGTCTTCGGCAGAATATCAAGCTGCGGGAAGGGAGTTCCGCTTTGGCGTATCGTGAAGGTGGCCGAGCCAATAGTGACGGTGCCGGTCCGCTCTACAAAGCTCGGATTGGTGCTGATGGAGAGAAACACGGTGGAATTTCCTTTTTTCGCAGCGGGATCCACCACGGAAATCCATGAAGCATTGGACGTCACGTTCCAGTTGGTCGCGGAGAGCGCAGCGACTTCAACCGTCACGATATCGGAGCTGTAGGCTTTGTCGCTGGAGTAGGGCGCAATGTTCACGTCCGTTCCGGTCTGGGATACAGAGAAGGCCTGCCCGCCGATCAGAATGGAGCCTGTGCGGGTAACCACCCCGGAGTAATTGGCCACCGTATAGGTCACGGTGCCACTGCCTATTCCCGAGGGTGAGTTGACGGTGATCCAAGGGGTTGATGTCGTAGCTGTCCATGAAACACCGGCAGACGTCGTGATGCTGACCGTTCTGGCGCCGCCACTCAAATTCACTGTGGCGGATGTCGGGCTGAGAGTGGCGGTATAGCCGATCTGGGTGACTGTATGAGTGGTTCCGGCGATGTTGATCACACCCTGCCGGGCGGCGGCCGACAAGTTGGAGTTCACCACATAGATACAAGAAGTGCCTGCAGAGCCGGTGGTTCTGGGCGTGATGGTCAACCAAGGGGAGGTCGTGCTGGCCGTCCAGCTACCGGTGCCGGAAGTGAGGATAGAGCCACCACCCCCGTCCTTGGTGAAGGAACGCGTGGGTGGGTCGATGGTGACTTGAGCCAGAGCAGGAAGGGCAGTCAGGCAAAGCGCGACAACCTGGCAAAGGAGTTTTTTGATAGAGTTCATGTTTGGGAGTTCGTGATAGTTGTAAATTGTGCAAAATGATGAAGCGGTGATTATTGCGTAGATTCTTCCACTTCACGGCCCTTAGGCACGACCATGCCCCGGCTGCGCGCGTCATCTAGGACGATGGCTTTTAGTGCAGCGCTAAATCCTCGTGGATCGCAGATTTTATAACCGTCTTTATCACGTGCATAGAATGTGATGAAGTAACCGGCCAAATCACTTGGGACCTCCCCAAGGATTTTCGAGATCTCACCGCATGATGGCGTCTCCATAAAAACAAAAACACGCCCCGATGAGACGCCCTTGCTCGCAATCGCCAAGCCCAGCTCAAACATCACATTAGGATTTAATTTGCTGATATCAAAGGCGACGATATCCGACGACTCGCACAGCTCTATAAAACGTGGAAGCACGCCAGCGCCATGCCGAGCCCGCATGCGGCCGAGCCGATACGAAAAAGCCCAAGGAGCAGCGGGCTTTTTCAGGGTTGTTTTCTGAATAGAATCCAGAACATCACCAAACTGATCTCGCAGGAATGGCCAAACGTCGTCCGCTGGCGACGCTTTCACGTCTGCAGCTTTATTTTTAAGAGCTTTGGGCCATGCGTAACCGATCCGGACAGTGATAGGTTTTGGTGCTGCGAAGATTTGTGTTGGAGCTTCCATGATATTTTTATCGATGTTCATAGGGATTTTTGAGTGCTAGGAAGTTGCTTTGGGAGTGAAGGTATTTAAAGGAGCCGATAGGAGGTTGCGGTGGTATTAGCCGCATTTCCACTGGCGACAGTGGCTCCATAGACAAATCCCGCAATGGTGCCGGCGGTGGCGAAGGATGATCCAATGGAGGCAAAAGTGGTCATGCTGCCGACAGCCGCGCTGCCGCCGCCGATTTCCGCGATGGCCGGGACCGCTGCGGCAAAAAACAGATACATTTACCTTTCACCCTCAACAACTTTCTGAAATCGATTAGTTGAGTCAATCAAAATATAACATAGTGCAAAATTTGCATCAAAAGCCCCCTCCCGGTTTCCCGAGAGAGGGTGATGGATGCCAATCGAACTCCAAAGAAGCTTATGGTTTGACGATGCGCTTGAGTCCGTCGGTCTTGGCTGCCGAGAAGCCGTAGAGGCATTCCAGGGTGACGAAGATTTTGTTGGAGCGGGTGTCGGTGAAGCGGAGGTAGCCGAAGGTCATGCCCGTGGTGGGATCGGTGACGGCACCAGCTTGCTGGTAGTCGGCGACCGGTTGGAGATAGCGCATGGCCACGGCGACCGCACTTGAATGGGCGGCGAAACCGACGAGCTTTTCCGCGTGATCCGACGGGATGAGGGTCGTCTCGTGGAGGCTGAATCCGGCGATCCGCTTGACCATGCCTTCCGTGACGGCGGGGGCGTTGAGGTTCAGGTTGAAGCTCTTGGCTACCACGTCGTCGGCGAGCATGTTGGTGTAGTAGCCGGAGTCCAGAATCAGTGAACGCGGGGTGGGTGGCATCTTGGCAATTCCGCAGGCATCGCGCAGGCTGAGCACCTTTTTGTAATCGAAGGCGGTGGGAGCCAGAGCAGCGATGCCGGGAGCACCGAAGTTCGCAGTGGTGATGCAGCTAAAGATGTCCACCAACACGTCTTGGGCGAGTTGCTGAGCGGCAGCTTCCACCAAGGTTTCTAGCACGTTCAAGGAGACCTCGGCGGATTCCCTGGCGGTGACGTGAACGGTCTTGTATTTGTGGCGGCTGAGCGTGACCGGAACGACGGTGACCGTGGCATCCGCATTGGCCGAGTAGTCGCCGGTGAAGTCGCTCGACACGCTGGGCGCACCAACGAGTGGGACGCGCACGGTGTCGAGTTTCTCAGCGGGCAGTGGGCTGAAGTCGGTGGAGAATGCCGTTACCGGCAGGAGGTTCGACATGAAGGGCATGAGCGCACGTTGCGCCACCTTGATGTCTTTGACGTTGGTGAGGGTGTTTGGCATGGCGAGTTATCAGGCTTGGTGTTTGAGAATGAGGGCTTGTTGGTCGGGGGTGAGCTTGCGCCAAAAGACGGTCTGCTCGGAGGGATCGGTGATGGCGGCGAAACGCGAGTGGAGATCGGCAGCTTGGTTGGTGTCACCGGCTGGGGTGACACGAGCGGGCATCGTGGTGCCGGTGGAGGCGACGACGCGGGCGACTTCAAGTTGCAGCTTGCGGTCGAAATCCGTTTGGGACGCTTCCAGCTCGGTGATCTGAGATTGCAGCGTGACGACTTGGCCGGCTGCGGAATCTCGTTGTGCGGTCAGGTTGGCGGCTTGGATTTTCGCCTCGTCGCACTCTGCCTTGAGCGTGTCGATTTCAGCGGCAAGGAGCTCCACTTCGCCGCGCAGCGAATCGACGTTGGTCGATGCCTCGTTGAGTAGTTCGGTCTGGGCTTGGTGGTCCCGCGTGAGGTCATCGACCTGGGTGCGGGCTTCCAGTAATTGGTCTTCGAGTGCGGTAGTCATCGCACGTGATTTCGTGTCAACCGAGGTGTGATAAACTTTGAGTCGGCGCATGGCTTCTGCACGGTCTGGAACCATGCCTGCGAGGTTGTGGCGCTGAGCCTGCTTGCCGCTAAAAGTCTGGCCTTCCATGGCCTCGGCGGGAATCGCCCGACCACGGGAAAGCACGGCATCGTGGAACTCGGCGGCGATTTCTGCGAGGTTGGATTGGATCAGTTCGCGTTGGTCATCGGTGAGTGCGGTGCCGGGAGCGCCCATCGCCTTGTATTTGCCAACCGAGAACACCTCCACCTTGATGCCCGCCTTGTCGATGGCGGCAGTATTGTCGATCACCGCCTGCACCACGCCGATGGAGCCGACCTGCGCGGAGGGGGTGGCGTAGATGGCACGGGCTTGTGATGCCACCCAGTAGGCAGCCGAGCACATCAGGCCGGACGAGAAGGCATAGACGGGCTTGCGCTCATTCAACGATGCCACAGCGGCGGCGAGTTCCGGAGTGCCGGCCACTGTGCCGCCTGGGGAATCAATGTTGAGGAACACCGCCTTGATGTCATTTCGTCCCGCTGCCTCACGCAATGCCTCGCCGATTTCCTCGGAACTGGTGGCACCCAGAAACACACGGGCAATGAGGTCGGGCTTGCGGAGGATAGGCCCCTCGATGGCGATCACGCCGATGCCGTCCTCGATGGTGAGAAGCGGGTTTTCAGTGGCCTTCTTGGGAAAAAATTCGTGTTCCGACAGCCCCCGCAGCGAGGTGGCCATGGATTGCAGCGCTTCGGGTTGGATCAGCCATTCGCGGTTTTGCAGGAGGAGCGAGTTCACGCCCCGGATGGCGGTGTCAACGGGCTGTGAATGAGAGCTCCTTATTCAATCTTTGTTTCCATCGCTGCGAGCACTGAATAGCCCTCACTTTGCCCCGTTAAATTTGAATTCATGACTTTAACTCCGATGTCTTCGAGGTCAATTTTGATCAACCAAAATAGCTCTTCTTTTTGAAGCTCACGCCGAACAAGAGCAGAGACGTATCTTGCTTTGGGCGGCACGGCAAATTTGCCATCACTTCCTGTTCTGGTAGAATTCATCTTTTCGGATTTGAGAAAAGACTGTATTTTTCCTTCAAGTATTTTTAGCCCTTGCTCATCTAGCTCTGAAGCATCTCTAGAGGCTGAAACGCGCGAGATGCGATCTTCATATTCGGAAATTCGCTTCTGTAGTTGGGTAATAGTATTACTAAGATCTTCCCTTGATTCCTGAACCGCAGCAAGGATTCTTTGCTGCGACGCTTCGCTGTCTTCCCTCAGAGTCAGCAGAGCGCCTTGATTCTCGCTAATATTTGCTTCCAAATCGGAGCGCTTGCTGAGCTGCTTTTCGATGGAATCAGTAGTGATGCCTTTGGCATTGGCCCAAATTTGAAGATTTTCATCAAACAAATTTTCATTCGTTTGGGATTGCTTATTAAGTGCTGCAATCTCCTTGTCCATTACTTGTAAAAGCTCGAAGACTCGCCTGATTTCAGGTGCAATACCACTTGAATTAAGAGTTGGGCTCAGATTCTCTGCTGTAACACATTGATCTAGCTTTCCATTTATTGGATTTGCGAATCGACTGACAATAAAGCGATGGTCCCCGTAAATCGATTCATAACCACTTTGTCCGGTGATAATCCAGGCGGAGACTCCGCGCAAACCGCTCGGTATTTTTGAGTAGGAGCAAACCATTCCGGCAAGTGAACGGGGTTCAATTTGAGCAGGCTTGGTCAAGTCAGGAACAAGTTTAGGATTCGCTATTTCTTCAGAAACAATGGTCTGATTAATCTTGCTCACAAGAACGACCCCAGTCTTGTGGGCGTTGCCTTGGATTTGATCAATCTTCGAAGCAATGCCTCTCTCAACATTAAGGTGATCTGCTAGTTTTGCGTTGAGCTCATTAATTAGGGGGTCGGTTTGTAAAAGCTGCTTTCGCAAAGAGTCAGTGGTTTCTTGCAATTGCTGCCTCTCGTTCCCGATGTCTCGGAGCGTCTGTTCTTTAATTCGCTCCTCAAGTGAGGAACTTGAATCTTTGATGTCCTTTAGCTCTTCTTTCGATTTGGATATTTCCTCAGTCAGCTTGTCTATGAAGTCCTTACGGGTCTCAGAAACTAGAGATGTTTTGAAGCTGGCGAAGCTAGAAGAGAATCCGGCATCGTAAAAGTTTATTTCAATATCGGCGAGAGGAATAGTCTGGCCAGACTGCAGGGTGATAAACGCTTCGCCTGCTGATGGTGCTTTCTTACAAGACAGCGTGAGCAGCAAAGCACAGCAGGAAGTAGCCAAGCACAGGTGACGAAGTAATCGGTTCATACGGGACGATGCTATTGATGGAATCTGTGATTTTTTACGGTTTCATGTACGATTTTGTCAAGCCCCCATTGCCCCTTCGCAACTAACTAAGCTGGCTTCCAGAGCATCTCTACCGGAATTCCGTATTTCTCCGCTGTCTCGATGATCAGCTTCGCATCGCTGGCGCGGCGTTCAATTTCCTCGCCGAAGTCAGCCCCTTGTTCGTTGAAGTGATCGGAGAGGGTTTTGAGACCCATTTCCACGTCGGAGCGGTTTTGTTGGGCTTCGCGTCCGGCGTCCACGGTCACACGCTTGGGTGGAACGGTGCTGATTTTCCACCACCCCGGTATCGGGGGTAGCGATCCACGGGCGATGGCATCGCCGATCACATAGGCCCAAACCGGTTTGATGAGGCGGCTTTCGAGGATCATTTGGCGGAACGAGAATCGTCTGTCGGCTTTGGCAACGACCAACCTAACGCCCGCGCCGCCGACCTTGCTGGAATCCGCTGCGAACTCGAATGGGATCATCCCAAGGGCGGAGTCACGGCGCAGGTGTTCCAAGAACCCGGTGAACGTGGGCGATGGGCGGTTTGATTGAAAGCTGTCGAGAGATTCGTCGGGTTTGAGGGCGACCAGTTTGCCACCGACGATGCGCTGC
>JAPJNB010000021.1 GCA_026461385.1 Akkermansiaceae bacterium | reverse complement strand
TCAAAACAAGACTTGGCTCTCTTGGAGCAAGTAATTTCGGAACGTCCTTATGTGGCTCGCGGAGTCTCGGAAAAACTCAAGATTCTCAAAAATCGATTAGAACGATCGAAGCAAGCGACAAGGCCAATATTGAGAGGCGAGTCATCGCCGAGTGAAGCCGCAACCGCGAATGTTGCTGAGAAAGCGACGAAGCAATCTGTTGCGAACCGGGATGGTAATATCTCGACGAAATCTTGGATGATCTGGGCTCCATTCGGAATGATCATTGCCGCAATTCTGATTTGGCGTTGGAAATCAAAATCAGCCTCTTGAAAACCACCCTCCGGCCCGCTCTAGCAACTTCCTCCGAAGATCGTCGCTCCGCATCGCCGAACATCCAATTTTATTTTCCAGACAAGTTGAAGAGAACATCGAGCCGATAAGGGAATTCCGATTCGAGGGGGATTCGGGTGGCATCCCAAACAATTGCCGAACCGAATCATGGAGGTCCGACCCGAAGCCAGCCCATCGCAACGGCGGCCTCTCCACGGGACCTGCAACTTCATGAAACATCCACCATCGCCTGATTTTAGTTTGACGAAAATTCGCAGAATCATTATCCCACCGCCGTCAGTTATCTGGCGTTCTCCACTTCCCCTCGTCCCAGCCTCCAAGCTAGTTCTCTCCATCCCTCATGCATCCTCCCGCAATCTACCTCCACGGATCAAAATTCGTCCAAATTCGGCGAATCCATCCCCTCCTCGGTGTCCTCGCGTTCACCGCGATCCTCCATGCAGAGGAGCTTGCTCGAACACATCCTCTCACCGATGCAGACACCTGGACGGGGTCAGTCCTCGCATGGTAACATTTCCCTTGAATTAGAGGATAAATTGTTCAGCATCGGTTAATTCAATTTCCCACACAAATTGAAAAGAACAACGAGCCTATCAGGAAATTCTGATTCGAGGGGGAATTCGGGTAGTATCCCAAGCAAGGGCGAATCAAATCATCGAGGGGCGGCCCGAAGCCAGCCCATCGAAATGACGGCCTGCCCAGCGCAAATTTATGTCCCTCCTAAATCGATGAGCTGAGTTGGATTTTTGAACCAAATTTTGGTTAATTGTTAGGGAAATATTTTGACTCGAACTGGGTGGTGGCTTGGGAGTCGCCCGGGTGGATTTGAGGTCAAACGATTATGCGGTGACGGCGCTTCGGTCGTCTTTGAGGCCTGATTTTTCGATGAAGTAGTCGTATCCGCCCGTGTAGCGTGTCACGGTGCCATGACTGATGTGCAACGTGGTTTGGGCGAGGCTGCGGATGAAGTGGACATCGTGAGAGATGAACACGAGCGTGCCCTGATAGTCCTTCAGCGCTTGGACCAACGAATCGATCGAGAGGATGTCCAAGTGGGTGGTCGGCTCATCCATGAGCAGGAGGTTTGGAGGATCCACGAGGAACTTGACGAGGTTGAGGCGTGATTTCTCGCCCCCCGAGAGGACGCCGCAGCGTTTCTCGACATCGGTGCGGCGGAAAAGGAACGAGCCTAAGATCGAGCGTGCCTCTTCTTCACGGAGGGTGGTGCAGGCGCCCATGACCTCTTCGAGCACCGTGTTGTTCTCGTTGAGCGACTCCGAGCGGTGCTGCGAGTAATAGCCAATCTTGGTGGCGTAGCCGGGCTCGCGCTTGCCACCATCGATGGGGATTTGGTCGGCAAGAATTTTGATGAGCGTGGACTTGCCGGCGCCATTCGGGCCGACGAGGACGATGCGGTCATTGCGTTCGATCGTGAGGTCGAGGTCCTTGTAGATGCGCTTTTCGCCGTAGGCTTGGCAGACTTTCGTGAGTTCGATCACTTTTTGGTTCGAGCGCGGTGGCTGAGGGAAGTTGAACTTGAATGGCTTGCGCGGCG
>JAPJNB010000223.1 GCA_026461385.1 Akkermansiaceae bacterium | reverse complement strand
GGAGAGAGCGTCGTAGGATTGGTCATCCGTACAAATGAAGAGGATGTTAGGCCTAGCTGGTTCCGCTGCGTGGAGTGTCGCGAGAGTTGCCAGCATCATGGCGATGAAGAGTGTTAGAATTTTCGTCATGATAGCTTTTGTTAGTTTTCACTCAACCTGGCCGGGTGGACGGATATTGGTAGGGGTTCGATTTGTGAGCGAGTCGCCAAGATCCGCCCGTGCTTTTTCGGCGGCGGCCTCAAGTTTTGCGACCACCTCGGGGTGTGCAGCCGCCACGTCGGTCTTCTCGCCAACATCCGCTAGTAGATCGAACAGTTGCAGCGATTGGATTTCTAGGTCTTGATAGGGAATGACGAATCCATCGTACCCGCCCGGTTTGCCGCTCAGTGAGGTGTAGGTGTGTGGTAAAACCAATTTCCAACGTCCGTCGCCCGTGCAAACCGACTGGAGTTGGTTGTCAGCGTAGTAATTCCAATACGCTTCGTGAGGATTCTTTGCCCCGGGCTTTTCGATGATCAGCGGCAGGACATCAAGACCGTCGACGGTGTGAGTCGGCAGCGTCGCGCCGACAAGTTCGGCGAGACTCGGAAGCAGGTCAATGGTCATGAGCATATTGCCGCAGCTGCTACCGGCGGGAATGTGGCCAGGCCAGCGCATGACGCACGGCACCCTTGTCCCCCCCTCCCATGAAGTGCCCTTGCCTTCTCGCAGCGGCCCGGCGCTGCCCGCATGGTCTCCGTATCGCAGCCATGGGCCGTTGTCGCTGGTGAAAATCACGAGGGTGTTGTCTTCGATGCCCTGGCTTTTCAAGGCGTCCATCACTTGCCCCACCGACCAGTCGATTTCCTGAATCACATCTCCATAGAGCCCGGCACCGGACTTGCCCTTAAACTTTTCACTCACGTAGAGCGGCACGTGCGGCATGGAATGGGCGAGGTAGAAAAAGAATGGGCGGTCGTGGTTGCGCTTGATGAAATCAACCGCGCGTTCGGTGTAGCGGGTCGTGAGTTGTTCCTGATCCTCGGCGGTGACGTCCGCCTGGATGACCTTGTCGCCCTCGATCATGGGCAACGGCGGATAATCACGGTTCTTTTTCTCCATCCCATGCGGCCACATGTCGTTCGAGTAGGGCAAACCGTAATACTCATCAAATCCATGACGGATGGGTAGAAACGGCGGCAGATGCCCGAGATGCCATTTACCAGCCATGCCCGTGGCATAATTTTTCTGTTTGAATATTTCTGCTAGAGTCGTCTCGCTGGAATTCAAGCCGTGTCTCACTGTCGGATTGAGCGCGTTGAAAATGCCGATGCGGTTGTTATAGCATCCTGTTAGCACCGATGCGCGCGACGCGGAACAGACGGCCTCGGAGACATGGAAGCTCGTGAAGCGCCGACCCTCGCAAGCGAGGCGGTCTAGATTGGGGGTGGCGTAGCGAGTGCAACCAAATGGACCGATGTCGGCGTAGCCTAGGTCGTCACAAAAAATGATCACTACGTTAGGAGGCGATGGTGCGGCAGCTTGTGAGTGTACCGCAAGGAAGATGGCAAAAAGGCTGATGAACAAAGCACGCATCATGAGGATTTATTTGTTTAATGGAAATCCTTGTTGGAGAAGTTGCGTGAGTTCTTTGGTGACCTCGGCAGCGTCTGGCTTGCTGCTGAGGTTATGGTATTCGCCGGGGTCCTTGGAGTGATCATACAGCTCGATGCCGTCATCGCCATCCGGACCCCATTCGGTGTAGCGCCAACGCTCGGTGCGCACGCTGCGCCCGACCACCTTGCCACGGTTCACCTGGGTGTAAGCCGCCTTTTTCCCCTTCAGTTTCGGATGGTCCATCACTGGGCGGAGACTTTCTCCTGTTAGACGGTGCGGTGCCTTCAAACCCGCGTAATCGATCAGGGTCGGATAGATATCGACGAATTCTATCAAAGCATGGGTTGGTTCACCCATCCCCTTGGCCCCGGGCACCCAGACCATCATCGGCGCACTCGCGCAGCGCTCATAGACCGTGACCTTATTCCACCACTCGTGCTCACCGAGGTGATAGCCGTGATCGCCAATGAGGACGACGATCGTGTTTTCCCATAACTTGAGACGATCCATCGCAGCGAAGACTTTACCAAGCTGCGCGTCGGTGAAGCTGACGCAGGCCTGATAGGCGCGCTTGAATTCACGGCGCTCTTTATCGGTAAACGAGGCGAAGTCGGTGTGGTTGGGGAGCGCGAAGGGGATCTGTTCGGAGCGATCCGCAGGTTCCTCCGCGAGCCGGATTTGATCCAGTGGATAGAGATCGAAGTATTTTTGCGGAGCGATGAACGGGTCGTGCGGCTTGTGAAATCCGAGTCCCATGAAAAAGGGTTTGTCATGGTGTTCTTCCAGGATCCGCACGGCTGCGGCAGCATTCAAGCCGTCGGGTTGGTCATCGTCATCGCCCTTCGCCGCCAGCCACGTGCACCAAGGGAGTTTACCATGGGTCAGGTTGCGTCCTTCACCCGTGCGACCCAACTTCGAGGCATCGAGCATGCCGTCATAGAAATACTCCCATGACAGCGGATCTTCGAAGAAAACTGGTTTACCGCTTCTCGGTTCTGCTAGATGGAAGATCTTGCCGATTCCCGCAGTGAAATAGCCGTTCTGCCGGAAGAGTTGGGGAAGACTGACTAGTTCGGGTAATACTTTGCGGAAAGGAACCGTGTTCGTTACGATGCCAATCTCATCAGGCCGTTTTCCTGAGAGGAACGAGGAGCGGCTTGGATTGCAAACTGGATACTGAGCATAGGCGTTGTGGCACAGCATGCCTTTGTTAGCCAAGCGGTCGATGTTGGGAGAAATGACTTCCTTCACACCATAGCACCCGAGTTCGCTCCGGAGGTCATCCACCACGATGAACATGACATTTATCGGCTTCGTCGAGGCCCCTACCACTGCTTGAAAGGCAAGGCACGCAAGGAATAGCGTTTTGAATGGATGGGTCATTTCACGTTTCTATCACTTCAATGAAGCGGGATCAACCGTCAGACTGGATGGTGGTGGATTCGTAATGCCGAACTTGCGGTTCGGAGTGTTACCCATCTCAATTTCCACAACTCCGCCATCGACAAGATCGCGATGGAGGAGCCACAGTCGGTCGATGATCTTGCCGTTAAGCTTGACGCCCTGGATATACTTGTTGTCCTTGGAGTTGTTCTTTGCGGTGAGGCGGAAGGTCTTGCCGTTGCCGAGCGTGAGTGAGATGTCATCGAACAGGGGGCTGCCAAGTTCATAGACAGGAACTCCGGGAACCACCGGGTAGAATCCCATCATCGAAAAGACAACGAAGGCAGACATGCCACCACCATCTTCGTCTCCGGGGATGCCGCTGAGGGTATCGGTGAAAGCGTATTCTAACAGCTGACGGATACGCTTCTGGGTCTTCCATGGCGCTCCGATGTGGTTGTAGACATACGGTATCGCAAAACTCGGCTCATTCCCCATCGAGAATTGACCCACCATGGTAGTGGAATCGGGAAATACTGAGAAGAACGCATATTTCGATCGAGCCTTACCATCAGCGACCCCAAGATCCTCGCGGAAAAGATTGTCGAGTTTTGCTTCGGTGGCGGCGTTTCCACCCATCAGTTCGGCAAGGCCCCGAAGATCGTGCTGCACATCCCAGTTGTAGGTGTATGCGTTGTTTTCCGTAGTGTAGGCGCGACCTCCCATGCCACCGGAGAACTTCGGGTCGAAATCCTGTATCCATTTTCCATCACTATCTTTTGGCCACATGAAGCCTTTGTCGGCGCGATAGAGGTTCTTATAGAATTCCGCGCGCTTTAAAAACTGCGCACGATCCTCCTTCTTGTCCAAGGCGCCTGCGAGCTGGGCGATATTCCAGTCGTCGTAACTGTTCTCGAGGGTGACAGCAACGCTCTGGCGGCGCTCGAACTCGTGCACTTCTGCTACGGATTCCTTCTCGTCTGAGCGCAATGCAGGAAGAAAACCATTCTTGTTATAGAATTCATCCAGCGAGGTCTTCGGGCCGTTGCGCCATGGCAACACCGTGGCATCGAGCGAGTTCTTCTTTAAACCTTCGTAGGCTTTGGCGAGATCGAAGTTTTTTACGCCCTTGAACCATGAGTCCGCGATCCATGGTGCGGCATGGTTGCCTGTCATGCAGGCGTGATCACCCCAGAGAACTGCGAAACTCGGCATCCATCCCGACTGCTCATACATGCGAACGTAAGATTGGATCTTATCCCCCTGCTGCACGGGATCGAGCAAAGTCTGGAGGGGCTCCAGCGCGCGAAAAGTGTCCCAAAGCCAGTTGTCCACATAGAATGGCCGCTTGTCTTGGTGCACCTTGTGGTCGTAGGAACTGTAGTATTGGTCGTCCTCGGAGATATTCACCATCCGCTCGTTGCAACGATACAAGGCGGTGTAGAACACCCGTTTCTGTTCGGCCGTCCCCCCCTTCACCTTGATCTTGCCTAGCGCTTTGTTCCAGACATCCCGCGCCGCGAGTTTGGTTTTTTCAAAATCATTGCCGCCGATCTCCTTTGCTAGATTTTTCTTCGCCTGCTCCACGCTGATGAAGGAAACCCCATAGCGCAACTCCAGCGCCTCCCCTACTCCCGATAGGACGAGCCGAGCGTTTGGCCCGTCAGTGGTCTTGACCGCGGTCACCGGCGAACTAAATTCCCCATAGACGTAAGCCTGCATGCCGTTGAATTTCTCGATCCCGGTAACCGAGTGGCCGTCAGTGAGCGAGAGATCACCGCCCT
The DNA here is from genome assembly GCA_026461385.1 of Akkermansiaceae bacterium. Lineage (GTDB taxonomy): Bacteria > Verrucomicrobiota > Verrucomicrobiia > Verrucomicrobiales > Akkermansiaceae > Luteolibacter. The sequence goes on along the minus strand of JAPJNB010000223.1, from coordinate 1,855 downwards.
TGCGCGTTGCCAACAATACTACCGGTTTACTGGATGGAAATTTGAAACGGAAGTAGCCGCAGCGCTCAGTTGACGTGAACTCGATTTGAATCAGAGAGTCATCCAAACGGGTCGAATAGTAATAGGGAGTGGTCTGCTCTTGATCATAAGCCGCACTTCCCTTCCATGTGTTTTGGTCCGGAGTGCCGTCATGCGGCATTACGGAGAATAACTCGCCCAGACGGTGCGAAATGATCGTGAGTGGGAATGATTGGATCTGGTCGTCCAATTGATCCTTCCTCACTGGATAGACCCGTACCATACTATGCGGCAGATGCACCGTAGGCCGAGTTGGCTCTAGCAGAACCCCGACTCCGCCGATGGTGGGATCGACGTATTCGACCTGTGCGGAAGCCAAGTTCAGTGGCAAAAGCCCGCAGAGGACTGCGGCGATACGGTGATTTTGGTTCATCAGTTTTTTTGTTAGCTAAGTACTTGGGAATTCAGCCGAGTTGACCGAGGGCAAAGGCATAGGCACCGAGAGCAACGGCCTCGCTGGTACCAAGCCGGGACATGCCGACTCCGATGCGTTGCAATGGATCGTATTCCAGCGTTCGACTACTGCCGGGGATTTGGATCGTGCGGGTGTGCCCCGCGACAAATGCATCGAGTTGAGAGGAATCCTCGAGATTGAATGCTACGGAGGTCAGACGCCGATACGATTTCCCAGCAGGTCCCATGAAGTTGCCGTTCAACTCGTCCACCAATGACGGCAGGAAAAAAGGCCATGCCCCGGAGACTCCGCCACCGATTACCGCGATGCCATCGATCAACGTCAGTGCGTTTCCCAATGCGTCGCCCGCCACCTCGCCGAGGCGGCGGAAGCCTTCGATCGCAGCACCGTGGTTGCCTGGTTGACTACGGTTCGCGATGTCAAACAGATCCTTTGGCTCGGGCACTTCTTCCATCGGGATGCCGGCCTGCGTAGCATAAGCCCGGCGCACCGCGCGAATGCAGCAGCCTTCCTCCGCATTCATGGCGGGAGCTAATTTGTTGCGCAGCAGCCATACTTCACCGGCCATCGAGTTATCGCCGAGGAACAGCTCGCCGTTACGTACGATGCCTCCACCGAATCCCGTGCCCATGGTGACGCCGAAGAGGTTCTTGTAACGCTTCGGGCTACCTGCTTTTTCCAACAGCCCGTTGACGTGCGGAAGAAGCCCAGCAATGGCTTCTCCATAGGCGAAGAGATCGCCGTCATTATTGATGAACACCGGGATACCGAACTTCTCCTCAAGCATCGGCCCTAGAGCCACGCCGCCGCGAAAGCCGGGGAGGTTCCCCAAATCCCCGATGATGCCGCGTGGGTAGTCCGCAGGTCCGGGAAAGGCGAAGCTGATGGCGGATGGAGCGTCTAGGCAAAGTGCTTTCACACGGGTGAAGCCCTCGAGCAGGTTCGCCAAGCATTGGTGCAAATTGTCACCATTGGATGGCAGGGAGACCGTTTCGGTGACCGCTTTACCGCCGCGCATCGCGGAGAAACGAAAGTTCGTTCCGCCCGCGTCGAGCGTCATCACGATGCGTGAGTCTGTTTCAAGATCCATGGATTTTGAAGTGGTGCATTGATACACGTTCCACCAACTCTCCCATCAGTGGCCCCCACCGACCGACTTCGTGGAGTCGTCCGTTAGATCATCCGCCCGGGCTCCATAAAAGCCGAAGTAAACGAGATAGGCATAGCCAACCAAGACGATGGCGAGCGAGGCCCGCACGCCGAAGGCATCCATCAAGGCGCCCTGAATGAGCGGCATGATCGCGCCGCCGACGATCATCATGACCAGCAACGAACTGCCCTGACTGGTGTCCTTGCCGAGGC
>JAPJNB010000222.1 GCA_026461385.1 Akkermansiaceae bacterium | reverse complement strand
GCTCAGGCCGGAGCCGATGATGGCGTTGATTTTCTTGGAGGCGAGCACATCGGAGGCGAGTTCGCGGAGGTCTTTTTCGGTCATGCCGAGGCGGCCGATGCCTTTATCGATGAAGTTCCGGTAAGCTTCAGGGCTGAATTTCTTGTCGGGGCCTGTGAAGACGCGTAGGGACCGGAGGTAGGTCGAGATTTCTTCATCACCGGGAAATACGCCGAATTCTTCTTTGGCATTCCGGAGGATCATGCGGCCGATGAAGAACTTTTCGGAGGCGGTTTTCTCGCTGGTGGCACCGGCGGAGAGGCTCATCAGGAATTGATAAAGTCCGAAGTCGCCGGAGCGTGCGAGATTTGAGGCGAGTTCGAACGAGCTGGTGCCGAGGTTATTGTATTCCTTGTCGTAGTAGGTTCGGCCGGCGATTTTCAGGACGGCGTGCCCCCCACCCATGTTTCGGACGGAGCGGGAGTCGAGGAAGAAAAAGCTGATGAAAAGGATCACGAAGATCACGGTCATCAAGCCAGTGTATTTGCGGATGTTCTCAATCATGAAATGTTCGGGCTGCCGTTGTTTGGGGCGCGGTGAGTAAATAGAGCGATGCTGTCGGCATCAATGGAAATCCATGGGCCGGGGGCAGAGTTTCTCCACTGGGCGGATTGTCTCAAGGCGAATCTTCGCTGGAGGCAAAAACTTTGGTGGTCGGAGGGGGGTGGGGTTTTAGGTAAAATCGGCGGGCGAGTCATGGGATGATTGGGAATTCGCTGACAATCTGGCTTGCTCCCTGAGGGAATTGGGGGTTCCTTGACGGACTTTATGAATTTTCGTTGGTTCAATGCAGTGCTTTGGGGGAATTCCGTGGCGCTTTCGTGGATGTGGGGGCTGGGATTGTTTTTCAGTGTTCAGATGTCCTTCATGTTTGGGCTGCAGGGGCTGCTGATGTTTGCGATTCCGAATGCGCTTGGGCTCATGCTGTTCGGGTTTCTCACGCAGAGTGTTGCGAAGCGCCAAAGCGGGGGGCAGGAATCGCTGGCTTTGTTTTTCGATAAATTTGCCAAGCCGTTTCGGTTGATCCTGTATCTTTATCAGGTCGTGGCGTTGACGCTCACGGTGTTCGCGCTGGTGAACTACCTCTTCGTGCCGCTTCAGTTGGCGGTGGGCCCCTTGCTCGGGCTTTATCTTTGCCTGATTGTCTTCGTCATCCTTGCGGCTGGGTGCTTATTTGGTGAGGAATTTGGGATCCAAAAGATCAAGCTGAGCCACGGAATGTTGGGTTTTCTGCTCGTCTTCTGCGTCGGGGTGATTTTGTTGAGCTTGAAGCCCCTTGTGCCGGCGGCCATGCCATGGGTGTCGCCATTTCAGGCGGAATGGAAGGGGGCGAGCTTTTGGGGGTACGCGATTCCATTGGTGATCGGACTCTTGGTCGGGCCATGGCTTGACCTCCAACATTGGCAGCGTGCGATTCAGATCCACCGCGAGCAGACGTCGATCCGTGCCAGTTATTTCTTCGGGGGGGCGATCTTCTTTCTCATGCTCCTTTTCCATGGGTGCTTGGCGCTTTGGGTGATGACTCAGCGGGGTGATCAGTTTGTGGCTGGGGCAGGATTGGACGGATTCAATTATGCGCATGATTTGGTCACTCAGTATTTTAATCGCAACTACAAAACGCTCGGCGGGTCGCTGCCCTTGGCCTATTTCTCGTTCCTCTCGATTTGTGCCCTCACCACCCTCGATAGTGGCTATGTCGCACTCAAGTGGTTCCTTGGGAAAAATGTGGAGAAGAGCGAAAACATGCTCGTTTCGCTGATTCCCAAGCAAATTTTGGGCTCGCCGATCCCGACGTTTCTGTTGGTCGGACTGATCACCTTGATGGGGATATTTTTGCGCCTTGAGCTGGAGTATTTCATGGTATTTTACGCCTCGTTTTTTGTGGGGTACGCGGCGCTTGCGATCGCGCGCTGTTTTGTGCCGAACTCACAACAACCGCTGCCACAAATCCGGATGTTCTCGATGGCGAGCATGTCACTGGCGATTTTTTCATTCGGCTATCTCAAGAGCGAGACCATGCTGCTGGTGGTCGGGTCGATTCTGCCATTGGCCTACGTTTTGTGGTTGGTGTTCAATGCTGACTTGCTGCGAGTGGTCACGGAGCGAGCGGGTGAGGTGATCGAGGCTGCCTCAGAAATCCCGGCGATCAAGGCCATCACCAAGACCGTCAATGTCGCGACCGGCGCTGATGTGGTGGCGCCTGATGATCACCACGCGCTCGGCGGGCATTTTGAGGAAAAGTGGTTCGTGTATTCCATGATTGCCACGTATGCCGATACCAACTCGGTGGGGAATGTTTACTTCGGCATGTACGCTTTGTTTGTCGGGAAAACTCGCGAGTTGTTTTTCAATACGGCGATGCCTGACTTCGATCTGAAGACGTCAAAATTCTATATTCTCACGCGCTCGTTTGAGCATAAGTTTGTTCGTGAGGCCCGCGAGTTTGACACGATCACCGTCAAGATCCGCGTGGCGGATTTCAACCGCAAGTTCTGCACGTTAGAGCATCAGATTTTCGGTTCGGACAATGAGCTGTTAGGGAAGGGCAAGCAGAGCCTGTTGTTCGTTTCGTCCAAAGACTACGCGCTTCTCGACATCCCATCGGAGGTTTACACGGCCTTCATGAAGTACACCTGATCAATCGGTGGCGAGTGCACCGCGCGGGACGCCGCGAAGTTCGAAGATCTTCACGAGGGTTTCCTCGATCAGGTTGTTCGGGCACGAGGCGCCTGCGGTGATCCCGACTGTGACTGGGCGTTCTGGCGAGAACAAGCGTGAGTAATCCGAGGTTTTTTCTTCACGGTGATGGAGGTCGTAGTGGACGATTTCTTCAAGTGAGCGGATGCATGAGGCGCCGCGGATGAAGAAGGTTGGCAATTCGGGCTCGGCGATTTCCACCAGGTGAGCGGTGTTCGAGCTGTTGTACCCGCCGACCACCAAGAGGAGGTCCATCGGCTTGCGCAGCATTTCGAACAGAGCGTCTTGGCGTTCCTGGGTGGCACCGCAGATGGTGTCGAACATTTGGAAAGCCCCGGCGCTGCCATCTCGGGCGGTGATCGCCTTGCGGAGTCGGTGTTGGATCTCCTCGGTCTCGGATTTGAGCATGGTCGTTTGATTGGCCACGCCGATTTTTGACAAATGGAGAACTGGGTCGAAGCCGTCCGAGTGAGCGCCTTGAAAGCGCATCAGGAAGGCCGCCTTATCGCCGCCGTTGCGGAGAAATTCGCAGACGTAGTCGACATCGGACAAGCTGAGGACCACGAGGAAATGGCCATCGCCATTTTCTCCGAGGGCGCGCGAGGCGGTGGCGCGGGTTTCTTCATGATTGGATTTCCCATGAATGATCGAGGTGATTCCGTCCTTTGCGTAGCCCCGGACCCGGCGCCAGACCTTCATGACATCGCCGCAAGTCGTGTCCACCACGTAGCAACCCCGCGATTCCACCTTGTCCATGAAATGGGTGGGGGCACCAAAGGCAGGCACAATGATCACATCGTCTTCGGTGAGGTCGTCGTAGCTTGTATCCAATTCTTGCCAAGGAAGTGAGACGATTCCCATCTCCCTGAGGTGGCGGTTGACGTCGGGGTTGTGGATGATTTCCCCGATGAGGAAGATGCGATTTTCTGGGAACACTCGGCGTGAGGCGTAGGCGAGGTCGATGGCGCGCTCCACGCCGTAGCAAAAGCCGAATTGCTCGGCGAGCAGGACTGTGGTGTTGGCGATGGTCATTTTTCCGCCTCGGTCGCGGAGTTTTTCGACGATGCTTGAGTGGAAATGCACCGCGACCTCTGCCGAGACCCGTTCCATCACGTCTGGGCGTCGGACGTTGACGCGGGTTTTTTTGATCTGATTTGCCGCCTCGCTCATGGGGGTTCGGTATACTCTCGGAATCTGTTCAGACCAACTCATTTTCGCGAAATCCTTGCATTGCGATTCGTCCGGGGGAGGGAATGAGGACAAAAAAACGGGTGCCAAATGACACCCGTTTTTCACCGAAAACCTTGGAACCAATGAAATTAAATCATGCCTTCGGGGCGGTCCATCACTGGGCCCGTCGAGAAACGCCAGCGGATTTTATTGCGCTTCGAGGCGGAGCGAAGCTTGCGTTGCTTGCGCTCGGTCGGGGTCTCAAATGCACGGCGGCGGCGCATTTCTTCAAGGATACCCTCGGCATCCAGCTTGGTTTTAAGGCGCTTGAGGGCCCGGTCAACAGGCTCGCCTTTTTTCATGGTCACTCCACGCATGCGGTAATAATTGGTTGTTTTGGTTGGTTCCGTAGAAATCTCGGGGCGCGGTTCTTATTGGGCAGGCCCCGAGATGTCAAGCCAGAACCTGTTGGATTTCCGAAAAAAGTGGGCTTGCTTGGTGCGGAGATGTGGCATATCAAGCATGGTCTTGTCACTATCGGTGTGCAGTTGCACCGACCGATCGGTTAAACATCCGGCTGTGACGAGAGTTCTAATCCTGCTCAACATGTATCGCATTCCTTTCAACCGGGTAAACTGGGTCACCAGCTCATTCCTTATCGGCACCGCCCTCGTGGCACTCATCGGGGTTCCCATTTACCTTTTCCACCATGGAATCGACTGGTTTCAGTTCTCGATGTTCTTTTTCTACGTCACCGCGACGATGATGAGCATCACGGTCGGATATCACCGGCTTTTTTCGCATTTGTCCTTCAAGGCGAAGCTCCCGGTGAAATTGTTCACCCTGATTTTCGGAGCCTGCGCATTCGAAAATTCCTGCCTCAACTGGGCGTCCGATCACCGCCGGCATCACAAGCATGTCGATCACGACGAGGACCCTTATGATATTTCCAAGGGTTTCTTCTGGGCGCACATCGGCTGGCTGCTTTTTAAGCTCGACCCCGAGCCACCGTTGGACAACGTCGCCGACCTCCGCAAGGACAAGTGGGTGATGCTCCAACATCGCTACGTTCATTGGATCGCGCTGGTGGTCGGGCTGATCCTCCCGTCGATCCTCGGGTATTACTGGAATCTTTCAAAGGGTATGGACCCTGCGACCGGCGCGCTGGGTGGTTTTCTTCTTGCTGGGGTGGCCCGCATTGTCGTGGCCCAGCATTGCACTTTTTTCATCAACTCGCTCTGTCATACTGTCGGGCGTCAGCCGTATTCGACCAGCCACAGTGCTCGCGACAGCGCGGTGATGGCCTTCTTGACCTTCGGTGAGGGCTACCACAACTACCACCACGAGTTCCAGCACGACTACCGAAATGGAGTGAAACCATGGCAGTGGGATCCGAGCAAGTGGACGATTTGGACGCTTTCGAAACTCGGTCTGGCTGAGGGTCTTCGCCGTGTGCCAGATGGTCGCATCCTTCTCGCAGAGATGGGCGAGGCCCGTCGCAAGGCGCAACTGCACTTGGCGGAAATGCGCCAACATCCAGCGTCGGCGGCTCATCGTGCGGCAGATGCCCTACACGAAATGGTGGAGAAGCTTTCTGCGAATTATCATGAGTTGGAAAAGGCGGTTTCCGATCGCGTGCAGCTTTCGCGTGAGGTGCTCAACAGCTGGCAGGAAGAGACTCGCAGCTTGATGCGTGAGATTCGCCGTGCCTCCGCTTCCTACGCGTGAGGCCGATGGCCACGGCTGGCGGTCACGAATCAAGGAATCCCGGTGAATTATCCGAGCCGCCGAGGATTCCAGTTGCCATGAATTTCGGCATCATCGGTTCTGGGATCATTGGTGCGTTTCATGCGGAGGCGATCCAAGCGATGAGCGGCGGGACTTTGCGTTCCGTTTTCAATCATCGCCCGGAGAGTGCGGAGTCACTCGCGACGAAATACGGGGCGGTGGCGCATGCATCGCTTGCCGATTTTCTAGCAGATCCTGAGTTGGAGATCGTCACGATCGCGCCGCCCTCGGGTGCGCACCTGGAGCCAGTCCTTGCGGCGCTTGAAGCAGGGAAACATGTGATTTGTGAGAAGCCGCTCGAAATTTCCACGGAGCGGATCGACCGTCTCATTGCTGCGGCCCAAGCGAGCGGGAAAACCTTGGCCGCCATTTTGAATCGGCGCTTTCATCCCGCGATGGCCGCATTCAAGCAAGCTTGCGATGGTGGGCGTTTGGGGCAAATCGTTTCGGCGTCTTGTTACGTGAAGTGGTTTCGCAGCCAAGCGTACTACGACTCGGCGGATTGGCGTGGGACATGGGCGCTGGATGGCGGCGGTGCCTTGATGAACCAGGGGATCCACAGCATCGATGCCTTGCTTCACCTCGCCGGGCCGGTGAAGTCGGTGCAGGCGCGGACGGCTTGCCTGGCTCATGAGCGCATCGAAGTCGAGGACATGGCGGTCGCGATGCTTGAGTTCGCGAATGGTGCCCATGGGGTCATCGAGGGATCCACCTGCAGTTGGTCGAAGTCCGGCCAACCGGCGCGGGTGCAATTGGCTGGCACGGAAGGCTCAGTTTATCTCGCCGATGAAGCCTTCGAGCTTTGGGAATTTCAAAACGAAGCCCCCGAAGATGCGAGAATTCGCGGCACCCTCATGCGTGAGTCGGAAATGAGCTTGGGTGGCAACGATCCCAAGGCGATTCAATTTCACCAACACCAACGGAATTTCGAGGAGGTGGTGCAGGCGATCCTTGAGGGTAGGGAGCCCGCCACATCGGCAGCCGAAGCGCGCAAGGCGGTGGAGCTTATCGAAGCGATCTATCGGAGCGCCGCAAATGGTGGTGCAAGAATCGATTTGTGACCGGGGCTGGCGAAAGCGCGATGCGGCTGCTTTAGCCAAGGGGGAAATCGGACACTTGTTCGAGTTTCACCTGATAAAGTGCGGCGATCTCGGGTGCGTCTGAGACATGATAAATCTCGCGGTAGTAGATTTCTTTGATGCCATAAGCACAGAGGGTCTGCATGCAAGCGGTGCAGGGCATGGTGGTGGTCGCGACGATTTTCGCTTCGCCACGGCGGAAAAGGCTACAGAGATTCACCTCCGCGTGGAGCATGAATTTTTGGCGTGCGTCGCGGTCATCCCAGAAGCCGGGGTGGGGGTTGTAGCCGGGCGCGAGGCCATTGTAAGCGGTGCCGATCACGCGATTGTCGAAGTCCAGCGCGGCCGCGCCGACCTTGCGGTAGGGATCCTCGGACCGCAGGCTCGCAACGTGGGCGAGGGCCATGGCGTACTGAGGAATGGACAAGCGATCGGATGACATGGGCACAGGATGGCTTTCTGTGCTGGTTTTTCAATCCGCATCTTCCTCGCGGCTCGGTGGGGGCGATTTTGACATCGATGAATCCGCGGTAGCGCCCCTCCGCACGGCGCTTAGGACCACGCTAACGTTATTCTGCTTTTTTACAGCAAGGCGCGGAGGCGTTTGCTCTCCAGGTTGCTGAGTTGGATCGGCTCCTCGGTACCCTGCAGTTGGAGCTCCCAGGTGTGGAGATTTTTTTTTACCAGCTTGCCGATGGATTGGGTGTTCACGAGCAGGCTGCGACTGACTTTGGCAAAAAGACCCGTTGGCAGTTGGTTCTCCCAGTGGAAGAGGGTCTGTTTCATCATGAGGTTTGCGCCTTCACTCAGCAGGATCCGGGTGTAGTCGCCATGAGCCTCAACGGCGGCGATTTCCTCGACTTTCACCATCATGGAGAGAGATTTGTTCCGAAGCAACACGAGGTCCGCGGCTTCAAGTCGTTCTCCTGCTTTGGCGACTGGATGAGGCACGCCCGTCTCAGCATCAGGCGGCTTGGACAGGCGTAGGATCGTCTTGGCAAGCCTCGCCGAGCTGACTGGCTTGGTGAGATAGTCTAAGGCATTGGCCTCGAAGGCCCGGATGGCATACTCGTCATAGGCTGTGACAAAGACGACCGCTGGCTGCGGGGTGAGATTCTCGAGCTTTGGGAGAAGGGCGAAGCCATTCTTTTTAGGCATCTGGATATCGAGAAAAATCGGGGTGCTCGATTCAGATGGCGAATGCGGGTGGTGCTTAGGTTCACTTTTTCGACGAATGAGTCATAAATGCGGGTGAGTAAGTTAGGTTCGCGGATACGGGGCTTGCACGCGGGGGTCTCTGGTCCTAGGTTATCGTGCCTCTGAGATGGATGAAAAACAGGAATTTCGGCCCTCGGCGCTGGCTCAAGGTGGCCCGGGTGGTGACTCGCGTGGCTGGATGAAGGCGCGGCCATTTGGTGTCACGATTCCTTCATTCTGGCCGATACAAATCGGAGGTTGGACGGTTTCGGCGCTGTTTCCTTTCGTCATTTGGATGACTGAAACCATCACCGATTCGACCCTCATTTGGCTTTCATTCACTCGTCCCCTGAGCGGTTTTCTGGTGACGCTGGCGCTGCGCCATTACTGCTCGAAAATCTTTCAGCGCGGCATCAATCCCTATCTCTTGATGCCTGTTTTGGTGGTTGCTGCGATCACGATCGGCTGGGCTGAATTGAAAGGGGTCAGCTGGCTGTGTCGGATTGGGGGCTTGCCCGATCTTGCTCGTCAAATTTGGGTGGGAGTTTGGGCGTATCGTTCCATCACCTTGCTGTTTTGGCTGCTGCTCTACTTTGGGATTAAATCCTTTCTGCGCCATTCCGAGATCGAGCGGGAGTTCCAACGTTCAGAGGTTCGTCTGCTGCGATCGCAGGTGAATCCCCACTTCCTGTTCAATGCCCTGACCACGATCATGGCTGTGCGCAAGGAGGAGGAGAAAGTTGCCCTCGTCACCCAGTCGTTGGCCGACTATCTGCGGTTTTCGCTGTCTCAAGAGGAAGCGAATCCGGGCAGTCATCCGCTAGGGCAGGAGCTCGACGCCCTCGAGGACTATCTTCAAGTGGAAAGGATCCGCTTTCAGAAAAACCTGGAAACCCGCATGGATGTCACCGCAGAGGCGCGTGCGGCGCGGGTGCCTTCGGCCTTGGTCCAGCCCTTGCTGGAAAACGCGATCAAGTACGGCCAGCAAACGAGCCCGCTGCCGCTGCGCATCGGCATCACGGCGCAGGTGGCGGGGGGTAAATTGCATCTTACCGTGGAAAACACGGGTCGCTGGGTCGAGCCAGGTCTCGCGCGCTCTTCTGGCATCGGCATTGCCAATCTGAGAAAGCGCCTTCAGCTGCTTTATGGGGCGGAAGCCGAGCTTTCCTTTGACCGTTCGGAAGCGGCGGTGAAGGCGCAGGTTTCAATTTCTATCCAAGCCGCCGCATGAGCCCCGCCGCAGCAGACTCGTTCGCTAACCCGATCCGCGCGATTCTGGTGGATGACGAGCCGCTGATGCGCGAGCACCTCCGCGAGCGGCTGGCGGCCCATCCGGAAGTCGAGATCGTGGGCGAGGCCCACGGCGTGAGGTCCGCCGCGGATCTGGTGGCTGCGGCCAAGCCCGATGTGATTTTTCTCGATGTGCAAATGCCGCCCGACAACGGCTTCAATCTGCTGCCCCGGCTGGAATGGGTCGAGCCCCAGCCAGCCCTCGTATTTGTGACTGCCTACGACAAATACGCCCTGAAGGCCTTTGAAACACACGCCCTCGATTACCTTACCAAGCCGGTGCACCCCGCACGTTTGTCCAAGACCATCGTGCGGCTCCAGCAATTGCTTGCCGACCGCCGCCACGCCGCCAGAGCTGATAAAAAGCAGGACTCTCCCAGCACTGAGGCGTCAGCCGTTCCGTTGGAGGCCATGGACCTCGTTCGTTTGCAGGATGGGGGCTACATTCGGATGGTTGAAGTCCGCCAGATCGCCGCTGCCCAAGTCGATGGCGATTACACCCGTATTCTCGCCGCGGGTGGCAAGGTGGTCATGATTAAAAGCACACTTTCCAGCTGGGAGAGAAAACTTCCATCTTCGCTTTTCCACAAGATTAGCCGCCGTCTGTTGATCAACTGCAAACAAATCAAGGATATCGCTCGGCTGGACCGGGAAAACTCCCAGGTTTTCCTAAACGGCATCGCGGAACCGCTGCTGCTGAGCCGGATTGAGCTCAGGCGCCTCAAAGCGGTCTTGTAAGAATGCACACATCCGTCACGAAGGCGCGCATGGTGGTCCCGGAAATGCAGGCTGAGATCGGCGCGATGACTTATTCAACGACGATATTGGCCGATTCATCGACTGATGATTGCCAGCGCTTCAAGGAGCACTATCAAGGCAACCAATCAACAGCGCTGCGTCTCTTTGAACAACCGAGCTTACTTAGCCTCATGAGCCTTTTCTTCAATAGCCGATATTCCGCCAACTGCCATTCCCTGCAGGGGGTGAGGGCTTTGTTCCAGCGTGGCCTGCTTGTGTTGGGTTTTGTGTGTCTGCTGGGCCTCGGGACGGCCGATGCTTTTCCGCCGGCGCCTTATTACACGCTCTTCGGGATCGTGCGCGACCAAGTCGGCCAGACGATCACGGCCGAAGGTGCCGAGGTGGTTCTACTCAAGGGCACCAAGGAAATGGCCCGCACGCCGGTCACTTCGAGCCAGATCGACCAAAGCTACGAGCTCAAGATCCGCATCGACCAAGCGCGCTCCGGCACCACGATTTATTCGGATCGGGCCTTGGCGGCGAGCGGGCTTTTCAGCCTCGCGGTGTCGATGAAGGATCCGGTCACCAAAATTGAAACTTGGTATTACCCGATCGAAGTGAGCGGAAACCTCACAGCAGGCAAGGGGAGTGAGCGCGTCCGTTTGGATCTCACGCTCGGCGCGGACAAGGACAAGGATGGATTGCCCGACGACTGGGAAGCCTGGCAGCTTTATCAGGCCGGCTACTATCAAAATGACAACGGCGAGTGGGATCTCACGCTGATCGACAAGAATGGCGACTTCGACAAAGACGGCCAATCGAACTTCTTCGAATACGTCGCAGGGACCTTCGCGGGCGATGCCACGGAGCGCTTCGGGTTGTCGATCAAGGAGAAGCTGCCGGACAGCGTGCGCTTCGAGTTTTTTGCGATCACGGGCAAGGTTTACACGATCGAGAGTTCACTGGACATGCAGACGTGGACGAAAGTGGCGTTTGGGGTGGGCGCGCCGGCTGCGGGCAGCACGGCTTATCAAGCGAAGGATGTCGGCATTCTTTCTGCTTTTTCGGCACCGCGCTCTGACACCAAGGAATTTTACCGTCTGACTGTCCGATGAAATTATTTTCTGCCAAGGAGCAACGACACTCTTGTCGTCTTTTCCGCCTCCTGAAGATGGGGACAGGAGTGTCCCCACTCCTTAACTTTCCGATGAAAAAGATCCTTTTTGCTCTTAGCGCGCTGCTTTTGTGTGGCACGGCCCATGGCCAGTGGAAGACCGAGACCTACACGCTCAAGGGCGGGTGGAACGCGATCTATCTGCACGGCGACGCCAGCTACGATACGATTGATAATATTTTCCCGAACTCGGGCACGACGGCCAACATCACCGAGATTTGGAGCTGGAACCCGAATCCAGATGCGGTCCAGTTCACGGATTCGCAGATGGTGCCCTCGGCCGGGACTTCCGAGTGGAGTGTTTGGAAGCGCGGGGTGACGGCAGACACCACGCTCTCTACTTTGGTCGGTCAGCATGCCTATCTGGTCAAGTGCTTGGGCACGGCGAGCTCCAGTTACACGGTCACGCTTAAGCAATCGCCGCAGTTACCGAGCAATTCCTGGGTTCGCAATGGCGCCAACCTGCTGGGTTTTCCGACTTACAAGAACGGCAGTATTTTTCCGACGTTTGCCAGTTACTTCGCGACTTTTCCGGCAGCGATTGCGTCCGGCTCGAAGGTTTTCAAGTATGTAGGCGGCGACTTGAGTTCGACCAACCCGATCCAACTTTTTTCGACGGCCACCGAGCGAGTGGACCGGAATCAGGCCTACTGGTTTTCCGCCAAGGTGGCAGGCGAGTATTACGCGCCGCTCGAGTTCAGCGTGAGCAGCAGTGACGGCTTGAACTTCGGCCGCTCGGGCTCGGACATCAAACTGCGGATTCGCAACCGCACCAGTGCGGTCGTCACCGTGACGCTCGCACCCACGGCCAGTGAGGCGGCGCCTTCTTCCCAAACCGCCGTCGCGGGCTCGGTCGCGCTGACCAACCGCAGCTTCAATGCCGCCACCGCCGCGTGGACCGAAACGGCGATGGGCGCTTCCAGCACGCAGGTGATTGCGCCGCAGAGCACGGTTGAGCTGAGCATTGGGATCAACCGTACGGCGATGACTGGCGCGGCCAATTCCTTTTATGCTTCGCTGCTGCGGATCACGGAAAGTTCCAGTCTGATGGATGTTTATCTACCTGTCACGGCGTACAAGGCTTCGCTCGCCGGATTGTGGGTAGGCGACATCAGCCTCAACAGCGTCAGCAACAAAGTCTCCAACCCCGCCCATGCGACAGCGACTCTGACCAATGGCGTGGTCACGGGGCTGACGGTCGATGGCTCAGGCGGTTTTGGTTACACCACCGCGCCTACGGTATCGATCAACGCGCCTGCTGCCAATGGCAACATCCAAGCCACGGCGAGTGCTGCGGTCAGTGCCGGCAAAGTCACCAGTATCACAGCCGGTGCTGTCGGTTACGGCTACTCGAGTGCGCCGGTGGTTTCGGTTTCCTCTCCACCGGCGTCGGTGCAAGCGGTGGGCACCTCCACGATGGTGACGGGTAGCAGCGGCTACCAGATTGGCAGTATCAGCGTGGTGAATGGTGGTTACGGTTACGCCACTGCGCCAGCGGTCACGATCGAAGCACCGGTGAGCACCACCGCCACCGGTACAGCGGCACTTTCGGGTGCGACGGTGGGCAGCATCAGTGTGGATAACGGCGGCGGCTGGTACAGTTCGGCACCGACAGTGACGGTGGCCGCGCCCACGGTCCCTTTGAATGCAGTGGCTGCCACGCCTACCCTTTCTTCTGGAGCAATTTCGTCGGTGGCGGTTGCGACGGCGGGATCGGGCTACACCATGCCGCCATTGGTCATTCCGGGTCCCCCTGCCACGGCGACCGCGCCCTTGGCCACCGCCACTCTCAGCGGCGGCAGCGTTGCCTCGATCAGTTCGAGTATCGTCGCCCCAAGCTACGGCCTTAATGGTTCGTTCTATTTGAATCGGAGCAATGCGCTCAACCCCATCTCCCCCTTGCTCGCCACCACGCCGACTTCCACCTTCACCCAGACGGCAGCCATCAACTACAGCAGCATGCCGGCAGGGACTTTCCCGTCGCAGACCAGTGCGGATGCCTTCACGGTCCTGTGGGAAGGTTGGTTTGATGTCACTAAGGAGGGTACGGGTATCTACACCTTTGGCACCCGGAGTGACGATGGCAGCATGATCTTCATCGATCTCAATGGCGATGGCGATTACGCCGATGCCGGCGAAACGATCGTCAACAACGATGGTAATCATGCCGAGGTCAATGTCGTTGGTTCGGTCAACCTCACTCAGAATTATGTAAAAATCGCGATTCCCTATTATGAGTCTTCGGGCGGCGACGTCATGAACTTTCGCTTCAAGAAGGGGACCTACGCGGATTTCAACCTGCTCGACACCCTTCAAGCCGACAGCGGTCATTTCCGGACCAGCTTGCCAGGTGGCCGATACAACACCAATCCGACGGTCTCGATCAGCGCACCACCGACCGCGAGCAATGCAACCGCAACGATCAGTGGAACCACCTGGACGATTACCAAAACCTCATCAGGCAGCGGCTATGCTACCGTGCCGACGGTGACCATCTCCGGCGGCACCGGCAGCGGTGCCACAGCGACGGCGAAATTGGGTCTGACGAGCAATAGTTTCACCCTGAATTCAGGGAATGTGGTTTATTCGGTCGCGCCGACCGTGACCATCTCGGGTGGTGGTAGTCCGACTACCACGGCGACGGCGACGGCAGTTTTGACAAATGGTGTGGTGACGGGAATCACCCTGACGAACATGGGGGTGGGTTACACCACTGCGCCAACGCTTACTTTCAGCGGCGGCACTGTGACTTCGGGTGTGGTTTACCCGACGGCGGTCGGCAATGCCACCCAATTCGGGGTCAGTACGATTACCAAAGGAGTGAACGGGACCTACACCGTAGCCCCGACCACGGTTTCTTTCACTGCGCCACCCACCACCGTCCAGGCGACGGCCACTCCGATTGTCACCTCCGGAGTGGTGACTGGCTATACCATCACCAACGCCGGCAGCGGCTACATCACGACCCCGACGGTCACCGTCGACGGAGGCACCTTCATGGCGCCGAGTCAAGCGATCGGCCGTTCGACGCTGAGCAATGGTGGTGTCGCGACGATCAATTACGACACCTACGGTGCAGCGCCAGGCTGGAACTACGTCACTCCACCGCCAGTCACGATCGCCGCTCCCGTCACCGGAGGGGCGCAGTCGCCGCTGGCCTCGGTCGCTGCCTCGACAGGTGCGGAAATCCTCAACGACGGCGTGCTGGTGGAGGCAAACCACTTCGGGCCGACAGGCACCGTGGCCAGCATTACCCTGGGCAATGGTCTGACCTTCGGCGCGCTGGGTGCCAGCCAGACTCGCTTCACCGTCACGGGCAATCCGACGCTGACCTATACCACCAACACGGCGACGGCCAGCAGTGTCACCAACGGGGCCTACAAGGCTTTGTTGCAAAATCAGGTGAACTCGGTAACGGCGGGAGCCGCTTGCGCGTTGACGATTCCGAATCTGACGGTCGGTAGAACGTATCGCATTCAGCTCATCAGCGATGGAGTTCCAGGATCCATCGCGGTCGAGGGTGGCACGGCGGTCAATTACTATTTCACTGGGGATAACGTCAGCGCGGCGAGTTGGACCGCTGCCGACACGATTGGCAACATTACGGTCAATGTGAATAGCGGCAGCACCCTTAACCTCAGAGGTTATGCACTGCACGACATTACCACCTTGGTGACGAGAACCACGGCCACGGCCACCGCAACGATTAGCAATGGTGTCGTCACGGGCTACACCATGACCAATGTGGGCAGTGGTTACACCTCGGCCCCAGCCGTCACGATCAGTGGTGGCCTCGCCCCAGTCCAAGCCACCGCTACCAGTACGGTGAGCAATGGCGTGGTAACGGGCTTCACCATCACCAACCCCGGCGCGGGTTATAAGTTAACGAGCAATGCGGGGTCGAGTAATGTGATCACGCCCACGGTCACGGTTGCCGCGCCACCTCCAGCCATCACTGCTGCGGCCACGGCGACCCTGAGCAATTCAACGGTCACCGGATACACCATCACCAACGCTGGCTCCGGTTACTTTACCGCGCCGACAGTGAGCATTGGCATCCCGAATGTGGGCAATCAGCCGGCGACGGCGACGGCGACCATCTCGAATGGCTCGGTCACCGGCTTTACGGTTACGAGCGGCGGCAGCGGCTACACCGTGACGCCAGAGGTCACGATCTCTGCGCCGCCAGTGCAGACGGGCACGGCGACTCCCGGGACCTTCACGCTGCGCACGCTGTTGCACGTCGCGGACGACGGCACGGCCAATCTGCTATCCAAAGTTTATCTCGGCCAGTTGGCGGTGGCCCCCAATGCCTACGGCATTGCCACCAAGGAGTCGCTGCTGCAAACGTCCACGCGGTCCTCCGCCCACCGCTTGTCGGCGGGCCATCTGCCCAACGGGCGGGTGATCACCGGGACCGGCAGCGTGGCCCTTGGCAGCAGCTTGGCCTGCACCATTACGCTGCCCTACAACGATCCGACCAACCCGTTTGTCCACCAGTTCCACCCGGATCACGATAACCTCGACGCCCAATTCCAACCGGTGGGCGAAGGCGTGGAAAGTTACACCATCAGCCGCGTGGGGACCTTCAACTTCACCAGCACTCCGCCGAGTGGCAGCTCCGTCACCACCGGCTGGGGCAGCAGCGTGATTGGTGGCACTTATAGCGAAGTCATCTCCGGCTTGCACAGCAGCTCGATCCAACTCAGCGGCACCTTCGAACTCCGCCGCGCCTCCGAAATCGGCACGCTGTCGCAGTAAAACTGAAATTTGAAATACGTTTAACGCTTCACCTCTAACTCCAAACTCTCCAACTCCATGAAAACGCCCGCTCGCCTCCTCGCCTTCCTGCTTCTTTCCGGTGCCTCGCTCTATGCGGACGTCCCGGCCACCATCAACTACCAAGGAATCGTCTCCGACTCCACGGGCACGTTGATTGGTGCGACCGGTGCGCTGAACCGCAAGATTATCTTCCGGATCTACGATGCCTCGTCCGGCGGCAACCGCCTGTGGACGGAAGAGCAGACGGTCACGATCTACAAGGGCGAGTTCAGTGTCTTGCTGGGCAATGGCACGACCGCCACCGGCACGGCCTCTTCGGAAAGCCACCCGTCGCTCGACACCATTTTCACCCCTAGCACCAGCACCACCCGCTACGTCGAGGTCATGGTCGACAACGGCGATGGCAGCATTACGGCGGCAGATACCCCGATCAGCCCGCGGCAGACGATCACCACCGCGGCCTATGCCTTCCACGCCAAGGTGGCGGATGGCATCGCCAGTGCCACCGACCTGACCATTACACCGGTTTCCGGCACCGCTACCAACTACGGCATTGGCTGGTACGGCAGCGGTCGCACCTGGAACAGCGTCTCGGTCGACGGTCCGGTGCTCTACGGCAACGCGGGCGGTGCGCTGGGCTCGAACAACGGCAGCACCAAGAATATCTCGCTGCTATGGAACGCCAGCGGCCAGGTCGGCATCGGTGCCACCGGAAGTTTCGCGGGCACCAACAAACTCACCTTGCAAGGGGATGATTCAAGCACTCCCGCCAGTCAGTTGAGCATCCGCGGTAACAGTGACACCAACAAGCGCCTGCTTGTTGGCTTCGATACCACCAACAACCGCTCGACCCTTCAGTCCTACACGGCGGCCAGCACCACCGGGCCCTTGCTGCTCAATCCCAGCGGCGGTCTCATAGGCGTCGGCACCAGCAGCCCCTCGGCCACCCTGACGGTGGAAGGGTCGATCAGTGCGACAGGTAGCGGTGGCCACACCTTCGGCACGGGCGGCGATACCGACGGCGGTCTATTTTCACCCGCTGACGGCGTGGTCACCCTCAAGACCAACGGCAACGAGCGCCTGCGGGTCGATGCCAGCGGCAACTTAGGCATCGGCACCACCAGCCCCACCCAGAAACTCCACCTCAACGAAGGAAATCTGCTGATTCAGAACAGTTCTTCTCCAACGATGACCCTGAATACAGGCACTTCTTCCGCCGACTTGGGGGTAAGCACGATTGCAGGTGGCTTTTCGTCATCGTCAGCAGTCGGTGACGTGGTTTTGCGGTCCGCAGCGGGCAAGGTCCTTCTTCAGTCCGGGACGGGGGCTGCTGCAATGACGATTGCATCGAGCAATAAAGTCGGCATCGGCACAACCAGCCCAGTCCAGGCTCTGGATGTGAATGGCTCCGCCAGCATCACGGGGAATATTCTCTTTCCCAATCAGGTCAACTCCACCACGCGGGGAATCTTTGGGACCGTGGCCGCCACCGATAACTGGTCAATTTATGGTTACGCGGATAGCGACGATGCAGGTCAAATGATTATCGAAACCGGCAATGACGGCAATGAACCGATCATTTTCCGGCAAATTCAAGCGGGCAGCCCGCTCGAGCGCATGCGGATTTCTCAGTATGGCAGGTTGAACGTCAGAACGACCGATGAATTCGCTCCCGCCGATTTAG
Organism: Akkermansiaceae bacterium; assembly: GCA_026461385.1. Classification (GTDB taxonomy): domain Bacteria; phylum Verrucomicrobiota; class Verrucomicrobiia; order Verrucomicrobiales; family Akkermansiaceae; genus Luteolibacter. The sequence continues at coordinate 5,831 of JAPJNB010000222.1, read as the reverse complement.
TCATTGGCAATAATGGGCTATCCATCGCAGGCAACCCGCAGCGCGGCGGATATGCGAAGTCCTATGCCACGATGACTTGTAACAATGGCGGGGTTCAGTTTGGCATTTATGGCTCGTTGAATGCGGATGGTTGGAGATATTTCACTTATGACGGTGACAGTAACCTTGATTACCAGTCGGACGTTCGCTTGAAAAAAGACATCGTGGATGTCGAGCCGGTGCTGGACCGGATGATGCAGGTGCAGTTCCGGCGCTTCCACTGGAAAGACAATACTGACCCGAATGCCAAGCTTCAGCTTGGTGTGATTGCGCAGGAATTGCAGCCGCTGTTCCCCGATCTGGTGACCAAGGGCAGCGATTCTGAAGGTTATTTGTCGGTCGGCTACGGTGATTTCGCAACCATTGCTTGTAAGTCCTTGCAGGAATACAAAACGAGCAACGATGCGAATGTGGAAGAAATTCAAGTTCTGATCGATCAGAAGACTGCGGACATCCGTCACTTGCAAAGTCAAAACGAGGCATTGCAAGTCCAACTCGCCGAGCAAGCCCAGCGTTTGGCCGCGTTGGAGGCGCGCGAACAAGAACGCGATGAAAAGCTGCCATTCAGAAATTCCTCAGCAAGGACGGAGAGTGAAGAGAGAGTTTCGGAGGGCGGAGTTTCGGAACCTTAAAAAATGAACCATGAACGTTTCTATCCCGACACTTCTGCCCTTGATGCGCCCTTGTAATTATTCCGTCTGCGGCCCGTTGTCCCTGTTTGTTGCTCACTGAGCTTTTGCCATTTTTGCCATGAATCCGTTTTCCCGTCCATTTCTTGTCACTTTGGTGAGTCTGTTCTGTGCCTCGCTGGTGCAGGCGCAGACTTACTCGTTGACGGCCTCGCAGAAGAATAGCCTGTACAATCCCTTTACCTCAGCGGGGGTAGCAGCGACGGCCTATGGGCCGCCGGGGAGCGCCAGCTTGCCGATCAGCAACACTGTGACGCTACCGGCGACAATTAACAGCAATAACCTCGGCATGGGTCAGAGTGGCGGTTCGTCGCGGGCCAACAGCAGCACATCGCCTTATTATCCGAGTAACAGTACCCGAGATCTGAGTGCATCGACAGGGACCACCTTGTTGCTGCGCAGCAGCACTTTCGGCGGAGTCTTTGCGTCGGGCCTGCCCCGTTACATGCTGGGCGATGAGATCACGCCGCCGCTGACCAAGGCGGATTTGGTGACCACGGCAGCCAGCGGCTACTGGCGGCAGAAGCCGGTGCAGCCGGGTGAAGGATTTTTGACGGCTTCCGGGGTGACCACCACGGCGATCCCGATCAGCAGTGTCAATGTCACTTCCAGCAGCACCACCTCGCGGCTGGTGACGGTTGCCAGCGTGCCGACGTCCTTGGTGCTGGGAGCCTCGCTGTTGGGTCAGCCGGTCATCGACATCACTGGTTTGACGGTGACGCTGGCGGATTCTGCCAACAGCAATATCAGTGGCAGCGTGGCCAGTACCATCACCCCGGCGCTGAACTACTATTACAGCCCGCACGCGGAGAAGAGTTTCGCCTCGCAGGCGGGGCAGGTCACCGTCAGCTGGGTGTCCAGCGTTGCCAATGCCAGCGGTTACTACGAGATCATGACCGAGACTTTCGCCGTCTCCTCGACTTCATCGAAGACGATCCGCACGATCTATTGGAATCAGCGCGGCTTCGACGCCCCGCCCGTGACGATCACTGATCCCTCGATCATGTCGGTCAATCCGATCTTCAACACGAGTGTGCCGAAGGCGGTGGTCAACGAGGTCGTGGCCCCAGGCGATAGTCCAACCTCGCCATCGATTTACAGCACTCTGAAGTTCACGAAGATCGGAGCCACGGCGCAGCTGAGTGCGTACAATGTGGAAGGCCGGATTTTTGTCGAATACTTGGGCAAAGCACGCATCGGAGCGGATGTGTTGACCTACATCGGCTCGGATGTGGTGGAAATCGTCCGCCAGGCGGACACCACCTACACCACGACCCATCTGGGCAAGGAAATCCTGCCACACGATGGGACCTCGGGCATTCTGACGGCTTCGCCGGTCAATGGATCGTCGCTCAATTATTACTCCAGTGTCATCAAGAGCGACGGCCTCATGGGCTACTACGCAGAGCGCGCCACCAGTTCTGCCAGCGATCCCGACAACGGCACGCCAACGAGCACGACGGCCTACAACGATGTGAAGTTTTATTGGCTGCAAAAAGGTGATTACGGGATTCAGTGGCCGAAATATAAGGATGCGTACTGGCTGCGCTGGTCGCCGAATCTGACGGACTACACTTTCCAAACAGTGGATGCCAGCGGCAGCACGGCGGCTACCGGGTTGAAATTCCCGAGTGGCGCTTTGCCGTCGATTGTTTTTCAGGATGATACCGCAGGAGTCGAGGCGAGCTTGGATGCACTGACCCAGTCGGTATTGGTCAATCCCGGCGCGGATGGACGGAACCGCAGTCTGCTCAAATTTACGGGATCGGGCACGCCTTGGTATGTGAATCTTTACACGCAGGCGGAGACCCGCGCCATCAGCCGAACTTCGACTTACAGCACGACCAGCGGCGTGACCACGGTCACGGTGGATAGCACGTTGGGACTGGAAGTGGGAATGCTGGTTTCGGGATCGGCCATCACGGGCATCGCCACCATCTCGAGCATCGTGGATGGCACCCATTACACACTCACGGCAGCAAGTAGTCCTGCCAATGGTAGTTCGACGCTCACCTACACGGTGGAAAGTGATCAGGCAGCACGGATCGTTGAGACGACCGAGGCCACGGTGGGTGATCGCATTGCTCCTCCAGCCGGCTACGAGCTGGGCGGCTACATTTCAAGCGGTACCTGCTATTATCCCGCAGGCTATGTAAACCCCTTCACCAGTGGGATGGTCGCGGCCAACCTCGGCGCAATCATCCCGGTCAACGCCAAGTCTGGCAGTAATACTTTGATCGTGCGCTGGTTTAAAAAGGTGTCCGCGCCATCGGCGCAGTTCAGCGACTTTTATGTGGCGGGCAAAATCGGCCGCTATACGGTCTCCTACCCGAGCAGTCCGTCGCAGATCGTGATCGCGCAGGGCGTGGGCACGGGCGACCTGACCGGGGCCGAGGCCGCAGGATCGGTCTATTATCAAAACGATTCGACGCTGGTGGGCTATAACCCGAACGAAGAACACGCCCTCATGTTGGGTGGCCGGGCCTACGCCTTGCGCGAGGACTTGAACATCACCTTGGGTACGAGTTATACCTCGGAACCTTATGTCCTCGTGGCCTACACCAACTCGACGGATCTGCGGCCGTCGATCCACGCCTACAAGGTGCTGCGAACCAATGCGACTTACACATTCAATTACACGGCCACGGCGGGAACCTTGTTGGTGAAGCCCTATCCGTTGCCATTGTTGCCACTTGCGATGGTGGGCGCAGGCGATGCCGCTACCGCCAAGGATGTGGAGATCGTCGGGGCCGATGCGCCGACGAATACGGCGGTGCAGACCAGTTCTGCTTACAAAGGATTCACCTTCAAGGACCGCAAAGGCTTCACCTGGGTTCATCGTGGCCCGCACAGCACGGGTACGCCGAAGCTGACGATGAAACTCTATTACCTGAGTCAGGATGGATTTTTCATTCCTGGAATGAACACACAGCCGGCGGTGGGCACGATCCTGCCGTTCCTGCGAAATGCCGCCCGCAGCGGTCAGCTTCTTGACGTGAGCGCCATCACCGCCAACTCGGCTGGCACTGCCGGGCAGGCGGACGAACCGCTAAGCATCGTTTACACGCCTGCGTGGCCAACGAATTCTCCCGAGCTGGCAGTGGGCGAGACACTGACCTCGGCGAAGTACGGCCTGCCGCAGGTGCGCGGCCAAAGCAGTGCGCAAGTCTACTATCAGCAGTCGATCGCCAAGGACAGCACCAACACCACCAGTGGCAAGGCGAGTGTGATGTTGCACGACCCGACTCGCGAAAAGACCTACGCCTTGGGTGACTCGGTGTTGAGTAGCCTGCCGTCGGCGATCAGCACGACCTCCTTGAGTGGCAAAACCTACTTTCAAAAGCTGCCGCCATCGTTGCAGCAACGCATTTATTTTGACCCGCTGCGCGAAACAAAAGGGACTTTGGTTTTCAAGGGTGAATTCCACGACGCCATCGCCGGCGATGATTACTTGGATCTGAACGTACTCACGACGGCGGAGGTAACCAAACTGAAGAGCTTGGTTCCGACGGGTGACGGCGATAAGTCCAAGTGGGACGCCGCCATCGACGGGCTTTCCACGGCGGTGCAGACCTTTGTTGAGGATTCTAGCAAGTTGGGAACCTACAAGGTCGAATCCACCGCGACGGTCGGCAAGAGCAGCTTGGCCGAAATTACCAGTCCCAACACGGCGGTCGACAGTTATGCAGTGACGGCTCTGGGCAAGGGCACGGGCTACGTGACGATGGTGTTTGGCAACGGCAACGCCTTCACTCCGGAAGGCGATCCGGTGCAAGTGAAGGTTTTCAAGGTGGCCAACCGTCTTTACACGGGGGATCTGAAGGTGGTGAATTCGAGCAACCCGCTCGACGAGCAGGTGACGCTGCGCCACAGCGGTGACTTTGCGGCGAAGCCGGAGGAGTATGACTTTGATTGGCGTTGGACGACGGGTGCCGCCAGTGCACCTGCGGTCTATCTTTCGTCGCTGCAGACGAAACTGGGCAGCAGCTCGACCTGGCAGATTTACACCGATCCGGGAGCGGCACTGCCGACGACGGCTCAATACGCGACCATCGCCACGGGGCGCACGGTCACCGTGCCGCGTTCGGTGCAGATCCGCCCTGCGGCCTATTCCATCAACAGCTACACACCACGCACCGTCAGCGGGACCACGGTGACCCTGGCCGACACCTCAATGATCGAACCGGGCATGGTGGTCAGTGGCAGCAGTCTCAGTGGCACCGCGACGGTTTCGAGCGTTACCAACAGCACGACACTCGTGCTGTCGCAGGCGCCAAGCAACAGCACTTCACCGCTCATCTTTGTTACGTCCAACTACACGGATGCAGAAATGGCCGCCGGTTACCCTGGCGTGGTGTTGAAGTCGGTCTCTGGCCTTGATTTTACCTCGGGGGTTCCCGGCAAGATCATTTTCAGCGCCAGCGTTGGCACCTACGATGGTTTTGTCCTCTACGTGAACGGCAATCCAGCCCTGGCCTACAATGCCGCGACGACCGGTCTTGAGCAGACAGACGCGAGCACGGGACTTTCGACCACAGGCTTGACGAAGCAGTTCAGCATCGCGCCGAGTTACTTCACGGCGGGTGCCAACAGCATCGAGGTGGCGCTCTACAGCACCAGTGACGCCAACGCCTTTTCGACGGTCAACTTCCAGCTCGAGTCCACGACCGAGAGTGATCTGGTCACGGCGTCGGGCAGCGTTTGGCAGACGCCGAGTGATCCGAGTAGTGTTCTCAACAACACAGCGATTGTCGGCGGCGACGTCACCAATCCGTTTGGTGGGCCGCAGTTTGTGCTCAACGACCGCTGGTTCACTGTGCGCTACCGTCCGAAGTCGTCGGCTGGCAACGTGCTTGGCTCGACCAACTGGTCGCGTTGGATGCCGGCTCAGTTCAACGAGGGTTGGATCAAGCGGGTGCTCGCGGCGATCAATCCATTCTCGCAGCGCGTAACGGATCTTTATAATAACGCCGTCGATACGGATGTGAGCGTGATCACCCAGGCGGGCAAACGTTGGGAAGGCGACGTCGCGCTGACGATGGGCAATATCAGCGACGTGGGTCTGATCGAAATTTACGAAACGGTGCTCAACCGCGCCAAGAG
>JAPJNB010000020.1 GCA_026461385.1 Akkermansiaceae bacterium | reverse complement strand
TTCAGATGCAAATCGCTTGTCCGGATTGTCTCAAAGAGCTTCCACGTCTTGCCGTGGCCTTGGCCCTTGTTTTTGATCAGCCCTTTCCCAAAAGATGGCCTCACCGTCAGGTCGCGGCCGGTGCAGTTCCCACTGAGCCGGTCGATTCCGTAGCCCGATTGCAGTTGATGACAGAATTACAACGGGCGCGAAGGTTTGTGACTGATTTAAGGGATTTTACGGTGAATGAGTTAAAGTTCGTTATCGATCATCCTCTGGTTGCCTCGGAGATGGAGTGGGCAAGAAAAAATGTCACTGCCAGCCGAAGTGGATTCGGTAAGGTCTTTAGCTCGATTCGTTACGACATTCCTCGTTATGAAGCGAATCAACTGGTTTGGCCCTATCCCGCTTACACCTTCTCGGAAATCCGATCCAAGGGGGGAATCTGTGTCGACCAAGCTTACTTTGCTGCGAATACGGGAAAAGCGAAGGGGTTGCCCACCCTTTATTTTTCCGGGCAAGGGGATGATGGCGGACATGCCTGGTTTGGATTCATGGATTCACCAGGTCATTGGGAGACCGACTGCGGGCGGTACGAGTCTCAAAACTACCCCGTCGGCAACGCGATGGATCCCCAAGTATGGCAGCCTATTTCAGATACCGAGCTTACCTTTTTAGCAAAAGGCAGAGAGAGGTCATCGGCCCATCAACAAGCAAAGCTACTTACCGACATAGGAAAGACCTTGGAAAAGAGTGATCCAGATCGATGGCTGGAAACAGCTCTACTTGTTCAGCCTGAATATTTGCCTGCGTGGAAGGCGCAGGGCGAACTACTGGATGGCGGGAAAGCATCTCCTGAAAAACGGGTGGAGTTTTGGGAGAAGTACACAAAGCGGTTTTCTATCTACCCCGACTTAAAGGTTGTCGGCCAAGAGAAGCTGCTCCAGTTAGCAAAGGTGAGGGGGGATGAGGCGGCAGTGAAGAGTCTTTCCCGCCAAATTCTGGTTCAAAACCGAACCCGCCGCTTTGATTTGGGAATCGGGGCCGCCGCCATGGAGGTGGGTGAAAAGATCGAGACTGGAAAGTGGTCAGAGGCGGAAACGGCCTTCCGCAGGGCGCTTCGCGAATTCAAGGGCCAGGCCGGTGGGAATCTTTACTACGGGCTTATTGTTCCATTTGTCGAAGCAGCATTAGCGGAGGGGCAAGGCGCCGTGGCAAAAAATGCTCTAGCGGAAGCACGCCGCATACTTCGTCCTGGAAAAGATACCTTGGTAGGGCGATCACTCATCGAGCTTGAGGCAAAAGCTCTGCCTGAGAAAAAAAGAGGGAACTGAAGATTTCGCTACGGTTAGTTTGAGTAATGTTGCTGATTTCCGATTCTCCCTAAACAAAACTATCGCAGGAGCTATTTACCCGATTCACCAAGTGTCTTGAGCTGACGGTCTGTCACCAGCCAAACGAGGCCGTTTTCTTCGGCCAATTTCTTAGACAGCGCCTGCCCCTGATGCGTCTTTGGATACTCGATGAGTAGCACGGGCTTCTTTGCCAAAGCTAATATTTTCAAATGGCCGAGAATTTCATCCGTGTGCGAGGCGGGCTGGAGTTTTTTTCCATCTGTGAACAGATCCTCGATGCCTTGGGCGCTGATGATCTTAACGAAGTCTTTGTGGGCGACCAGTTGGGAGCCGTTTTGTGGGATGACGAGTGCTGCGGGATCATTTGCGCGGGCGCGAGCAGCTATCGCTTTCACCCAGTCCACCATGTCACGGCGATAGGTCTGCTTGGTCTCCGGGGTCATGCGGTCGCCCAGGTACCCATCGGCTCCCTGCTCATACGTCTCGAAGCCATCTACAATGTCCAGATACAAGCCGTCGAAACCTCGTGCCATTGCATCGTCGATCGCGGGTAGCATCAGCTTTTGCCAATCGGCGTTCCAATATTTGACCTGATAATTCCCCTTCCAATCCGGATTCTCGATCCCGAGCCAGGCCGGTGCTGCAGCGATTCGCTTGCCATTGCTGACCCACTCGGACTGCCAGTAGGGACGGTAGTCCTCAGCCTCGCCGATAGAAAGGTAGGCGACCACTTTTCGCCCCGCTTTGCCACTGCGGATTGTGTCGAGGTCCGTCTGCTCCCACGGCGTGTCGCCAGCGAAGGCCGAATCGAGCACGATCCAATCGCGTCCGCTCTCCTTGAGTTGCGCAACCGCCGAAGATTTTGTTTTAGCGAAGGAATCGGCCTGCAGGATGTAGGCGAACGAGGCAGGGTTTGATTCTGCGCAGGCAAAGTGTGTCTGCATGGAAACCAGAACGGCGACACTGAGGCGGAGAATTTTCATGGGAAACTTTTAACGAACGGCTGGCCCAGCAGCGCAGGGAGCATGAGCACTGTGGATCATTCCCCGGCGGGATTGCTTACGCTGAATTGGTAGATCGTCCGGGTCTGGTAGGTTTCACCGGGCCGTAGGGTGGTGTTGGGAAACCGCGATTGATTCGGACTGTCGGGAAAATGCTGGGTTTCCAGACAGAGTGAACTGCGCTTCAGATAGGGCTTGCCCGATTTTCCGTTGAGCGATCCATCGAGAAAATTCGCGGTGTAGAGCTGAAGTCCCGGTTGATCGGTGAAAACCTGCATTTTCCGACCGCTGGTTTTTTCATAAAGGGTCGCGGCAGGCTTCTTGACCTCCTTTTTTGGGTTGAGAACAAAAGTGTGGTCATACCCGCTCCCATTGGCCAGTTGCTCGTTCGTCTGATCGATATCCCGTCCGACCGGCTTGGACATACGGAAGTCGAACGGCGTGCCCGCGACGGATGCAATCTTCCCGGTGGGGACAGAAGTTTTTTCGATCGCAAGCATCTCCTCCGCATCAATCATCAGTTCGTGATTAAGCACGGTGTCCGAACCCTCTCCCGCCAGATTGAAATAGGTGTGGTTGGATAAGTTGACCGGCGTAGCACGGTCGGTCGTGGCTCGGTAATCGATGATGAGCTCGTTGGCATCGGTCAGCGTATAGGTTACCCGAGCCTTGAGCGTTCCGGGGTAGCCCTCTTCTCCATCTGGAGAGGTGTAATCGAATTGAACGCCGTTCTGGAGTTGCTTCGCGTCCCACACGACCTTGTCAAAACCGGTGACCCCACCATGGTTGTGATTCGGACCGCTGTTCTTCGCGAGCACATGCTCAACACCGTCCAAAGTGAAACGCCCATGGGCGATCCGCCCGGCGTATCGGCCGAGGGTCGCCCCGAGGTAGGGCTTCTTGACCGATGACCGATAGGGTTCGACGGTATCGAAGCCAAGCACGACGTCTGCCATGGCGCCGTTGCGGTTTGGCACTTTGATCGAAGTGATCCGTGCGCCGTAAGAAGCCAGACGCACCTCCATTCCGTGGGCGTTCTTTAGGTTAAATTGGGCATCCGGGTCATGGACCACCTGGGGTCCCGAATGGCCTGGCGTCAGGGCCGTCGAGACGAACAGACAGGCGAGCAAACATACTTGGCGTCCCGTGGGATGACGCAGAAGTTTCGGGAGGAGGGGATTGTTCATGGGGGCAGGGGAGGCGACTGATCGCCCCTAGATATTAGCCACTTCAACCGGTTTTATGACGAATTGCTTCAGCCATATCGGAGTGCTCATAACTTGAAAGCAAAAGGGCGCATGCTTCAGGCTGTGGCGTCTTGCCGACGACTGATTTTTTACGTATGTTTTTAGTTTCTGGTATCTCGTCATAACTAGTGCGCTTCGGCTGAAAGGGGAGTCTATGAAAGAAATGAACGCCGATGCAAGCGGCCCAACCCCCGAGTTCGTCCAGCTCTTGACGGCATCGCAAAGTGCTATGTATGCCTTCATTGTGTCGCTTTTGGGTGGGGTGAACGATGCCCATGACGTGCTTCAAGAAGCAAACATGAAACTCTGTCGCAAATGTTCCGAGTATGATCCGAACCAACCTTTTCTGCGCTGGGCCTACGCCTTTGCCCGTTTTGAGGTCATGGCCTGCCGAAAGCGCAGCCAGCGGTCGCGCTTGGTTTTGGACGATGCCTTGTTAGAGACCTTTGCCGACGAGGTAGAAGAATCATCCGATGACGCTGATCGTCGGTTGAAAGTGCTGGAAACCTGTATGGAGCGCATGACCCCCCCGCAGCGTGAACTCATCGCTGCGCGCTACGGTCGGGGTGAGGCGGTGCAGGATATCGCAAGCCGGCTTTCCCGCTCAGAGAATGCGATGGCTGCACTCTTTTACCGGTTGCGCAAACTGCTGGCCGACTGTGTGCAGTCAGTCCTCGGGAACGAGGTGAGGGCATGAGTAAGAAATCATTCGAGCACTTGTGCCATGCAGTGCTGGAGGGCACGGCCGACGAGCTGGAACTCGAGCAGTTCCGCGTGCAGTTGCGCGCCGAAGCGGCGCAGCGCCGGGCCTACGCCGACCAAGCACAGATGCACGCCTTGCTCACTTGGCAGCAGGGGCGTGCGGCCATTCCTGCCCGTACTTTTCTCTCTCCAATGGATGTTCCTCCCAAACTAAAGATTCTCACCTTCCGCTCCCGAATGGCATCCCCCCTCCTTCAGGCGGCGCTTGCAGCGTCGGTCGCCCTGATGGTGGGGTTGGCCTTTTGGCAATTCGCCGATCACGGACGCAAGCCCGATTCCATGGCCGTGCCAAAAGGGGTATCGGTTGATATCATTGCCTCGGAGGGCTCGCCGTATCAGGTGGGCCAACGGGTAGTGCTGCAGAAATTGAGGATAGATACGGGTTCCTTGCGATTCCGGATCTCCTCCGGCGCAGTGGTGGACGTGGAAGGTCCCGTGGTCTTGGAGTTTGTGAATCCGATGCGCTTGCGGCTGTTACTGGGCAACATCACCATCGATGTGGGATCGGAAGCCAAGGGGTTCGTGCTTGATACGGCGAGCGCCCTCTTGATGGATATTGGCACGCGCTTCGGCGCGTCGGTGGGGAATGACGGCAGTACTGATGTCCTGGTGCTTGACGGTGAAGTTGAAGTTTACCGAGCCGGCGAACCACCTACACAGAAAAGCCGGCTCGCGAGTCTTTATGAGGGTGAGGCGGCGAGGATGCCGAATCGGGAAGCTAAAATTCAGCGCCTGCAGGCGGCGGCGTTAAATGGTGATCGCTTGGCGATTCGGGGCTTGAACGCCCCTGATTCGGCGGTCATCACAGGCGTCACGGACAACATTAAGAAAGCAAACTTTTACCGCTGCTATACCATCACGCCAGGTGGTATGGGAGAGGGCGCGCTGGCATCCCTCGCTCATCGAGGGCATCGCAAACTCTGTTGGCGCGCCCTGCCCGACCAGGTTTTCCCAGTTGAATTAGAGGGAGCCGATGTGATCGGAACCTTTCAACGTCAAGTGGTCCACCAACCACTGCCCGATATTAATCTCGAACTATCTCATCCCTGCGCGGTTTACGTTTTGTTTGATAGCCGCGCCACGCCGCCAGAATGGCTGCGCAACGGTTTTCGAGACACCGGGCTGCGCTTGCGCAGTGGTCCGTGGTGGCCGGATCTGGTTGAAACGAGAAACCTCAAGCCGGATGCGAAGGGTGAGCTCTGTGTCGTACATTCTGTGTGGCGCAAGGACGTACCGGGCGCTGCAACGGTGACACTTGGTGCACCGACTCCTGAAGGAAATAAATATCCCTATGCCATGTATGGTATCGCGGTGAAGCCGCTTTGATGATCGGCGGAGTTTTTGCGGATGGCCTTCGGGCAGCGGTCTTGGCGGTCGTTCTTTGAGGTGCTCGTCTGACGCTGTTGTTAACTTTTCCTGTCATAATCTGCACTTTCGGCTGAAATTCAGTGTAGAATTTCGCTCCTTGGAAGGACAGATTCAACTATGTCAACCCAGAGACCTCTTCAAACCGCGTTGAGTCTAATGTCGGCGTGCCTTCTGTATGCCGGATCGTTGTCGTTTGCCGCCCCGCTGACCTGGCCGGATATCACGGTCAAGGTTGAAGCGGACCAAACGGTCGAGACGGCGCAAACCGTGACGAATGAGGCGGACGGTTTCCAACGGCTGGCCATTACCCTCTCCAACAAAGGCCCTAAACCGCTGGCGATCGAAAGAATCAACATCCGCATCCCCGTGGCCGAAAAACTGACTGGTGATCTCGAGGCTCTTTACGGGGGGAGTTGCATGGGACGTACACCCATCTTGCGCCAGAACGTCGGAGCGGCGACTGCGAAAAGCTCCAGCCACATGTTTGAAATGGTGCGACTGGCGGACGGCAAGTATCTCTTCGCCGGGTCGCTCTCTTGGCGCATCTTCCTGCCTAACTTCACAATCAAGGACGGCGCGATCGTGATCTGGTCTGACGGCGAGGGTCGGCAACTCAAACCGGGTGAGACGATTTCGTATGAGCAAATTGTGCTCAAACGTGGGGACGATTGGCTGATGACTCTCGACCAATTCGGCTCCGCCATTGCAGCGGAGAACGGCATCAAGAAACTGAAGCCTGCCGACTTCAAAGGTTGGGCCACCTGGGATTACTATGGCCGAGTTTTCACCGCCAAGGATATTTACGGCAACATGGATGTGCTTAAAAAAATTGCCCCCGATGCGAATATGGTCCAGATCGATGGTGGCTGGTGGACCGAGCGCGGCGATTACCAGAGCGTGCGGCCCGATCTTCTGCCCGGCGGCATCAAGGAAATTGTTTCCCGCGTCACATCCGAAGGCAAGACTCCGGGTATTCACATCGACGGCTTTCGGGGTGATGAAAATTCGGAGATCTATAAAGCCCACCCCGAATATTTCCTGCACGACCTTGACGGCAAGTTGATCGTTGAGGTGAACGACAAGGGGGACAAGGTAATGCGGTATATTTACTTTGATTACTCGCATCCTGGAGCGCGTGCGCATATCGCCGACTGCATCCGTAACCTCAAGGACAATTGGGGCATTCGTTATTTCAAGGTGGACTTCATGCGTTACGGTCTAAAGAACGACACTCTGGCCAAGAATAAAACTGCCAATGGCATTAAGGCCTACGATCCCACGATCACCAGCGTGGAGCGCTTTCGTCTCGCTATGAAGGCCATGCGCGATGCCATGGGGCCGGACACCTATTTCCTTGGTTGCTCGGCTGTTTTCGGACCTTGCATCGGCTTTGTGGACGGTATGCGCACGGGTGGTGATATCCATCCGAGATACGACGCATTCCCAGAGCGTTGCCTCGCCAACCTGAGCAACTTTTATCTGAGCGGCAAAGTCTGGAATGGCGATGCCGATTACTTGGTCTTTCGTGAAGCAGCTGACGAGGACAAAGCGGTCTCCCAGGAAGACGTCAAACACGGCGGTAACCTCACGTTAAACGAAGCGCAGATGTGGGCCGACTTCAACAAGCTCTACGGAACGTGCCGTCTGAACAGCGACAACTTGATGACGCTCAGGCCAGAACGGCAGGCATTGGTGAAAGAAGTGTTTCAGTATCCCGCGATGGACGAGACCGTGCCACTGGATCTTTGGCAGCATGGCAAGAGAAAGGGTGACGGCTTCGAGCTGGTGCTCGCTCGTAAAAAGGGGGGGGTCTACCTCGGAATCTTCAACTGGGGCGACAAGCCTAAGGAGCATGCACTGCAATCCTTCGGCAAGGCCGAGCCTGTCAATTTGGACGGACGTCATTCGGTCATCTTGAAATACGAAGGGAAAGACTCTTTCGGGCAACTTTGTCAGAAAATGAAATCCAAATGAGAAGCGCCTCTGACACAATCCTGCTTCTGACGAAAAGACCCCCACTCGTTTTATTTGCTGTGTTGTCCTGCGTTTGGCTGTTGATGGGGATCTTACTGGCATCTACTGAAACAGCTTCGGTTGGTGGCAATGAAGCGAAGACTCGGTTCCTTTTTGAACAGGGTTCACTGGTGATGACGGCTGAAGCGTTGCGAGATTCGAACGGAAGCTTTTCCCTTGCTCAATTACCGAACCCTGAGCCCAAGTGTAAGGTGGAGTTGAAGGGTGACGTGACCCCGCTGACTGCGCGGTTGTGGAAAATTGCCCTCGACGACGTAGAACATAACATGGTGACCAGTGAGTCGGGTGCGGTTTACTTTGGTGCCGGTAATAAGTACGGCTTGCGCATCTACGAGCGTGATATCGCAGTTTCTGGAGTTCTGGGCCTGAACCATCTTTATCCGGAAGTGATGCTTTCGTCGCTCAAGGTGGCCCGTGAAATCCGCAAGGAGCTGGGCTATAAAGTCTCCGCCCCACACGTGGTTCGGGAGATTGATGTCCCTTGGGAAGTGATTGCCCAGGCGGACAAGGCGATCATGGAGAAATACCGGACCAACTCTTACACCCGCCGCACCGATGATGTGGCCTGGCTCTGGGCGGTGGACGATCTCTTTACGCTCCATTCGGAGCTCGCCGATTGGAAGTGGGTGGTCGAAAATGGCGACCATTTTTTCAAGGTCTTCTATGACCCGTGGTTCGATAAAACCGACGGCCTTTTCCGCGGTCAGCCGCTTTTTCACGACATCCAAAGCTCCGCATTTCCGAAAGGGATGACGATTGCCGATTGCGTACTACTCAAAGCTCTCTCAACAAACTGCCTCTACTATCGCGGTATGCAGGCCATGGCTAAGGCCTGCGAAAAAAGCAGCCGGCCAGCCGGGGAAAAACAGCACTGGATGGATCGTGCCTCCGCCCTCAAGGTCGCCATCCAAAAGGAGTTCACCCAGCCCGACGGCACCCTTGCCTATTACAAAGATCGCCATGGCAAAATCATGCTGAACCGCGAAATTCTAGGAACTGCTTTCGCGGCCATCTTCGGAATTGTGGAAGGAGACGCCGCGAAAGCGGCCTTTGCGGATTATCCTTTGGCCGAGAAGGGCGCCCCGCTCTTTTCGCCGTTCATTTCCGGCAACTCCGGGCCACACAACATGGCAAGCTGGCCCTTCTGTGACACTTTCTTCCTGTGGGGAAAATCCATCGCTGAAGGGAAAGACTACACGGACTATAACGCTGCGCTGCTGGCCCGATCGATTGGCACCACTATCAAGTTTAAAAAGGGGAGGGAGGATAAGGCTGAGGCGGATGGCTTTGGATCTTTCCATGAATACATTACCCTCCCGGACGGGCTGATTACTGGGTCAGGACGTCAGCTTTGGTCCGCCGCCGCTTTTCTCAACGTCTGCATTCGAGCCGGACTCCTTCCCGAAAAACGGGTAGGGCAGGCAAACCCAACCAAAAACAAAAGGGAAAGTAGTAATCAGACGAAGCTGAACGTGAGGAGTAACTTGCTCACCGGAAGCCTCTTTAACACCTAACAACAGTAACAAACTATATACAAAATATGAAAATCAATCCTATGCAAAATACCCAATTCAACTCCTTTGCCATGATGAAAATGTTGAGACTCATCGCGCTGGTGGTTGCCTGCTCGTGTTCATCCGTTCAAGCCGTGCCGCCATCGATAGCCTTTGGGGTTTGGGATCGCACCTCTACCTTCGATCCAAAGGACTACCCCTTCCTGAAGGGATTGGCTTTTAACCAGGCATGGGCGGATCTGGAAAAACAGCCGGGTGTCTTTGATTGGAGCGCTTTAGATCAGGCTATGGATTCTGCAGTCAAAAAGAACCAGTTCATTTATCTTTCCGTTAATGTGGGACCGGACTCGCCGGAGTGGATCTATACAAAGGGTGTCCCGCGTGTGGAGACACGCAACCAAATTCACGACAGCTGGCCCTCTTATCCCTTCTATCCCTCGCCGGAATACAAATCGTTTCTACAAAAAATGATCACCGAATTTGGGAAACATATTCGCAGTTATCCAAAAGAGAAGCAGGAGCGCATCGCTTTCGTTCAGGTTAAGACCGGGTGCACGGGGGATGAGTGTGCTTACAAGGGCACTGTCGTGGAGAATAAGTATGACTTGCCCACCAAGTCGCCCGCCTGGCGGGAGTTCCGACTTTGGCAGTTTGATTTGTTTGTGAAGACCTTCCAAGGAGGTTCTGACCAGCCCCAGATTGCCCTCATGTTTAATAATGTGGAACCGGATGGCGAAGAGACGGGCGGGGGTAAGCACGGCGGGAAGGACGAGGGTGGATTTACCGAAGAATGGAAATGGGTTACAGCCAACGCCAAGGGTGGTGTTGGGATCAAAATTGCTGGCAGCGGGCGTGGTCACCACCTAAGCGGGGAGCGAACCAAGATCAATGCATGGCAACCTCTCCTCATCGCTGCGCAGGGCACTCCCTTGTTTGCCCGGTCTGAGATGGACCAGACCTGGCAAAAGGCCATGTATTTTGTGAATCGGCCACTCAACTTCTACTGGGGTGCACTGACGGGTCTGCAAAACGGGCAAAGCATCTGGGATGTCAGCGCTGGCGCTATGGAAGCCTGCAAGGACCAGGGTTTTGACTACTCCTTTTATTTCTTTGATCGCTATGCCGGACAAATTGCCCCAAAGACAGCCACTGATGCCTTCTGCGCTCTACACAAAGGGCTGGATGCTGCCGATACCAAGGCGTATCCCGAGGCCGAGTTCGGGCCTGCCCAGCGCAAGAACGTGGACCGTATGCTAAAAATTTGCGCTGCCTACGCCAAGTATGGGGCGGCGGTGGACGACCAGAATGGTCTACTGCTCGGGCAAGTCCGACAACGAGACACGCAAACGGGATTGAACGATGTGGGTTGGGATATCTGGCCAGACAACTACGGCCGCTTCCTCTATCAGATCGATGCCGATGCCACGTCGGTTCCGCTCTGGCGCGTGGGTGGGCCGATCACGCAGATGTCTTCCATCTATTCCCGCTTTGCCCGCGGCTTCGAGCACGCCTCCGGCAAAGACGCGATGCTTTTCAAACTGCACGAGGGCTTTTCCGAAGGTAACGAGCCGAAGGTCATGACGATGACCGTCGTCTGGTATGACGGAACGGCAGGCTCAACATGGAAGTTAGATTACGACGCTGGCAAGGGGGGCATGAAGACGGCGCTGAACGTCACTGGGAAGGGTGACAAGCAGTGGCATCATGAAACGGTCACCGTCGAGGATGCCGTGCTGCGTCAGGGTGGAACTAAGGGCGCGGACTTCGCCCTAGTGAACACCGATGACAAGGACGACATCTTCAGCCTGATCGAAGTCCATCGGGGCAAACTAGAAACACCCGTCCTACTGCCTCCGACGAGTTACAAGGTGCCCGACAAAGCACCGAAGGGGCCTAAAGCCGATAAGGCCGGCAAGTCTGGCAAAGAGAAAAAGGGAAAGGGGAAGAAGTCGGACGAAGACGCAACGCAGGAATAAGCCGATCCTGCTAGATTTTGCGGCAGCAGCAGATAGCGACATCGCAAAAAGCTTAATGAAGCCAATTAAATTCAAGACCTATACCTTGATTAGAACTCTCAGTCCTATAGGTCTCTTGGTCGCCTGCTCGTTTGCCTTGCTTCATGCCGCGCCGCCGCCAAGCGCCTTTGGGGTGTGGGATCGGGCGGATAAATTTGACCCCAAAGAGTATCCCTTCCTCAAAGGGTTTAGTTTCGATCAGAAATGGGCTGATTTAGAAAAGCAGCCGGGAGTTTTTGATTGGAGCGCGTTGGATGAGGTTATGGAAAGAGCCACTCAGAATAAGCAGTTCGTTTATTTGTCATTGGGTGTTGGGCCCGTTGCTCCGGACTGGATTTACCAACATGGTGTGCCGAAAGTTGAGACCGACGGCGAGAAGGACAAGCACATGGATAAATGGGATGGCTATCCTTACTACTTGGCTCCCGAATACAAAACGTATTTTTTCCGCCTGATTCAGGAATTCGGAAAACATATTCGCAGTTATCCCCGCGAAAAACAGGAGCGTATTGCATTTATCCAAATCAAGACCGGATGCACCGGAGACGAAACCGCCTACAAAGGCAAGGCCATCGAGAGCAAATATGATCTGCCTCGCAGCTCTCCCGCGTGGCGGGAGTTTCGCTTGGAGACCTTCGACTTGTTTGTGAAAATCTTCGCTGGAAGTGCTGATCAGCCTAAGATTGATCTGCTATTCAACGCCATCGGACCGGTTATCGGATCGGAAGAGGACCCAGTCGAAGCCCAAGAGGGCTTCGTCAAAGAGTGGGATTGGGTGATCAATCACGTCCAAGGCAGCTTTGGTATCAAGAACGGAGCTCTCTCTCGTGGGCATCATTTGTCCGGCGAACGCTCCTTGTATAACCAGTGGACACCCTACCTCCTTGATCCGAAGGGGCTGACGCTGTTCCGACGGTCGGAGATGGATCAGACCTGGCAGAAGCCGTGGTATCAGTTGAACGTCCCACTCAATTTTTACTGGGGCGCGATCAACGCCCTTAATGGCGGTCAGAGTGTCTGGGATGTCACCAAGAGCGCCTTAGACGCGTGCAAGGAACAGGGCTTCGACTACTCCTTCTACTTCTTCAACCGCTACGCCGGACAGATCTATCCCAAGACAGCCACCGATGCCTTCTGCGCTCTACACAAAGGATTAGATGCTGCCGATACCAAGGCTTATCCCGAGTCAGAGTTTGGACCTGCCCAACGCAAGAACGAGGGTCGCATGCTGAAAATCTGCGCCGCGTATGCTAAGTATGGTGCGGCGGTGGACGACGAGGATGCACTGTTGCTGGGGCAAGTCCGCCAACGAGACACGCAAACCGGATTCAACGACGTAGGCTGGGATATCTGGCCGGACAACTACGGCCGCTTCCTCTATCAGATCGATGCTGATGCCACGTCGGTTCCGCTATGGCGTGTGGGCGGTCCGATTACTCCAACCTCTTCTATTTACTCCCGCTTTGCCCGCGGCTTTGAGCACGCCTCCGGCAAGGACACGATGCTTTTCAAACTGCATGAGGGCTTTTCCGAAGGCAACGAGCCGAAAGTCATGACGATGACCGTCGTCTGGTATGACAAGACAGCAGGCTCGACTTGGAAGTTGGATTACGACGCAGGCAAGGAGGGTATGAAGACGGCCCTGAACGTCACTGGGAAAGGTGATAAGCAGTGGCACCATGAAAGGGTCACCGTGGAGGATGCGGTGCTGCGTCAGGGTGGAACCAAGGGCGCGGACTTCGACCTAGTGAACACCGATGACAAGGATGACATCTTCAGCCTGATTGAAGTTCATCGCGGCAAACTGGAGGCCCCCGAGGTGTTGGACAAAGCGCCGATGACCTCTGAGGCGGGAAAGTCAACCAAGCCTGGCAAAGAGAAAAAGGGGAAACGAAAGAAAGCGAATGAAGAAGCAGATTAGGAAAAAGCAGTCTGATTTGAGGCAAAGTGAGCATCTCTGAGAAGAGGGCGGTGGTTATGGCGTTTCAGGGGGGAGGGCTCATTTTTCTCTCGATTTTTTCACACAACACATAAATTTGCTAAATAGCGAAGTTGTAGTATGTTACACTTCGTGAGCAGAGCCTTTCTACTCCTTGTCGTTCTGGCTCTGGCTCTGCCATTTTCCCTCCACGCGGGCCTCGGACTGCAGCGTGATGCCTACGGCGTATGGGACCGGGAAGGAGGGCACTCGATATCCACTTATCCCTATGTCCGAGGGCAGGAATATGCGGCGGAGTGGACGGCAATCAATCCAGCCAGGAACACCTTTAAATGGGCAGCGTTGGATACCCTGTTGCAGTTGGCCTACGATCAAAACCAGAGATTTTTCGTCAAGATCCAGCCCGTCTCTGCGACGACCATGCCACCTTGGATTTTCACGGCGGGCGTTCCAAAAATCACATGCCCTACGTACACCTATGGATACTATCTGGATCCTGAATTTAAAATCTACTTTGAAGAAATGGTGCAGGCGCTTGGTAAACATCTGCGCGAGGAGATTCCGGCTTATCTGGCGAATAACGTCTCTTTCGTTCGCGTGGATACCGGCGCCACTGGGGACGAAGAGCCGTATGAAGGTTCGGACGTCAGCTCTGTTCCGATTGAGTATCAAATTAGCGCCAGCGAATGGAAGGGTTATAGGTTGTGGGCTTTCAGTGTTTATGACCAGGCCTTCCAGCACGGCACGGGACCTCAAATTCCACTGCTCTTTCAAAATATCGAGGTGCCTGCCTATCAGACCGAGCTGGACTGGGTGATTGCCAATGTAACGTCCGGATTTGGGGCAAAGTATGGCGGACAGGTTCGCGGGCACCATTTATCGGAATCCAGAAACGTGCCGGACTCGTTCAAGGCGCTTTCCATGGATACACCGTCCAGGTTTTTCTCCGTCAACGAGATGGATCAGACTTGGTTAAAACTCTATTTCCAACTCAACCTCAAATTGGGCATGTACTGGTGCGCGGTGGAACAACTCAACGCTGGTATGACGATATGGGATTGGAGTGGTTCGGTGATGGAGGGCGCGGCGGCCAATGACATCGTCTCTAGTGCCGAGTTTTTCAACACCTGGGCGGCGGAACTTGACCCGCTAACGGCCCGAGGAGGATTCTGCATATTCCACGAAGGACTCGCTTCCGACGATACAGATAAGTTTCCAGAAGCAACCTATGGATCGCCGGCAAATAAGACCAATACCGCCCGCTACACGGCGATTTGCGCGGCCTATGCCAGCCAAGGTGCCAAGATGGACGATCTGAGCGCGGCCACCTTGGGACAGGTGGCGCAACGCAGGGACCAGATTGGATTCAACGATTCCGGTTGGGGGATTTGGCCCGGAAACTATGAACGATTTATCACTCAGATGAACCCGGATACCACAAGCAAGGGAATCTGGCGCGTGCGCGGGCCCCTGACGACAACTTCGGATCCTTACGACCGCTTTGCCCGCCGCTCGGATCATGCGTCTGCTAACGACACGATGTATTTCGATATCAATGACAACCTTTTGCCGTCCCTTGGCCAGCGGGTGCAACTCAACGTGACCTATCTGGACCGGGGCACCGGGCAATTCCGCTTGGTCTACGATGCCGCGAGTAGCGCGCAAAAGACGGCCTTCACCGTGACCAAGATGAATACCGATACCTGGAAGACGCAGTCTATTGAGGTCACAGACTGGCGCTTCGGCAACCGCGGCACGAACGGTTCCGATCTTCAGCTGGTCAATTTGCCGACGGATACTGCTAACCCTGAGACCATCTTCCACGGCATCGAAGTGATCAAGCAGGCCGATGTCAGCGTGGGCATCATCGGGCAGGGCACGGTGACGGGACGAAACAATGCGGCCGCCTTTACACCAATCCCTACCAGCGTCATGGAGGGCCAGCGACTCGAGTTGCAGGAGACACCTGCGCCGGGATGGGTATTCACAGGGTGGAGTGGCGCCTTGACCGGTACCAACCCGAATCCATTCCTTTTTCCGACCAAGGATACCCGCCTCACGGCCACTTTCTCTCCGATCCCTGCTTCCTCTTCCGTGGATAATTTTGATTCGGGTACTTGGTCGGGTGGCACCGGTTGGAGTGGCGGGTGGACCACCAGCGGCACGGCGACGGTCGAAACGACCGTTCAACTGAACGGTGGTGTTACCGGCTTTACCCGAATCGTGCGCGCTCTGGCGTTCTCGCTGAAGAATGCGACCCTCTCTTTTGATTGGGATCTGGATCGGATTGGGGTTGGCGAATCTGGGGTCGTTGAAGTCTTTAATGGTTCTTGGCAGCCGGTTTGGACCCAGAGCGAAAAAGGTTCGGATAGTGGGATCAGCGCGGACTTGGTGACAGCTAGCATCGATCTGAGTGCATATGGCAACATCTCCCAAATCCGTTTTGTTCTGAACGGTGGCGCATCAACGGATCGTTTCTGGATCGATAATGTGAGCCTGACCGTGGCGGCTACCGTAAACTCTGCCCCTGACTTCAGCAGCGATCCACTTAGCAAGACTTCAGCGACGAGCGGCACAGCGTACACAGGCCAGACATTGGCGGGTGGCGCCACCGATCCGAATAGCCGACCGATGACGTTTACCAAGCTTTCCAAGATTTCTGGAGGAACGGATTGGCTCACAGTTTCTTCCAGCGGAGCTCTCTCCGGAACACCGACGTCCGCCGACGCCGGTCTGAACCGTTGGACTGTGCAGGTCAGCAGTACCGGTGGTACCGATACGGCGACCCTCTTGATTGAAGTCACTGCTCCAAGCGCGAATCCTCCTACGGGTCTGAGTTATTCCAGCAACCCCGCCACCTATACCAAGGACACGGCGATCACCGCCAACACCCCGACGAGCAGCGGTGGAGCAGTGACTTCGTATTCGGTCTCACCCGCACTGCCTGCGGGTCTCACGCTAAACACTTCTACTGGTGTCGTCAGCGGCACGCCGACAACCCTTACTGCCATTGCCAACTATACCATCACCGCTGCCAATACTGGCGGTTCCACGCCCACTTCGTTGAGCATCGCGGTGGTCTCGGCCTATACCGCATGGTCGACCCAATATAACCTCGTTCAGGGTCCGACTGGGGATGACGATGGTGATGGAAACTCGAACTACTTAGAGTTCGTCGCCGGTCTCGTGCCCACCAATGCCAGTTCCGTGTTTAAAATTTCGGTTTCCTCTGTACCCGGTCAGCCGAGTCAAAGGGCCATCGTGATGAGCCCAATCATCAGCGGTCGTACCTATACGGTGAAAAGTAGCGAGTCCCTGCAACCGGCAAACTGGATTCCACTTAGCGGCTCGACTTCGTGCGATAATGGCAACGAGCGCACCGTCATCGATACCGCAGCCACCGAGGCAAAAAAATTCTACGTGATCGAAATCAGCATTCCTTGAGTCAATAATGATGCACCACGACCAAAGCATATATGAACAGCCCGAAACTCTCATGGATCAGCCACGTTATATTTTGACTCGGGGCTAATCCGTTCGTCATAAACCCGTCCGCTCTGCTAAGTTTAAGAAGTAAGTTATGGTCAACCTTGCCCATGATATATCACCAAAATCATAAAATGAAAAATCTACAGCCTCATAGTCTCTCCCTGCTCAAACTCCTGGGCATCGCTCTGCTTTTTGCAGTGAGTTATGCAACCGCAATGGAACGCCCCCCGTGGGCGGGTTTCTTTGCTAACTGCAAAAATGATCAAATCGATTCAGTGAGGTTTCCTTTTATCAAAGGGGAGGCGGATCGAGTGAAGTGGGCGGATATGGTGCCCAAGCCTGGAGTCTATGACTGGTCACAAATGGATTCCCATATCCGCAACGCTGTGAAGGGGAACTATTATTACTATTTCGTCCTATGGAGCGGTCCGCACGCCCCGGAGTGGATTTATGAAAAAGGAGTGCCGAAAGTGGCCGTGGGTGGAGGCAAGGGGAAGGAATCCTTTCCGTACTACCTTAATGAAAACTACATTAATTACTTTCACAGCTTTATCGGTAAGCTGGCGGATCACATCGCTTCTCTTCCCGAGGCTGACCGGAAAGCCTTTGCGTTCATTCAACCGGCCTTTGGTTCGACGGGTGACCGCCAGCTCTACAAGGGCGTTCCCAAAGACCCGAAATACATCATCAATGCCCAGCAGTATTTGGAATTCTGTAGCGGAGCAACAAAACGGTTTTATGAGGCTTTCGATAAGCCGGAACTCAAGCACATCAAATTCCTGTTTAATGTGGCCGATGAGAGCAAGCCCGGGGAGGGGAAAGCCAAGGGAGCCAGGGCAGGGGAACAGCTTTACGCAAACTGGCTTCGCCAGAACTACCCGATCGAACTCCGTAAACAGCAATTTACGATCGCCGTCGGCTATCAGGCTAATTGCGAAATCGAGCAGGATACCGAATTGCGCCCCGCTTTTTACGGACTGAATGGCAAAGAACCGGATTTTGTGCGCGGCGAGTTTTCCAAATTCGGGCAAGGCGAGATGTTTTTGGAGAATCCAGTCTGGAATTACTATTGGACCGCCATTTCTACGGTGGATCGAGGGCTAGATCTCTGGGAGGTTGACTATAACACGGTCAAAACAGGTAAATACGATGAGGGTTTTGCGTTTTCCAGCCGCTATTCCTACTACAAACGGCCTCAGACCAGTCCGCATGCATTTGTCGCCTTGCGCGATGTGCTGGATAGTGCGGATACCGCCCGGTTTTCCGAAGGGCAATATGGCAAAGCCGTGCAAAGCAACGGGGAGCGGATGAGGAAGATTGAATCGGAGTTTCAGAAGTACGGCGCCAAAATCGGCGACCTGGACGCGGCCACCTCTCTTTCAGGGGTCGATTACCTTTTGCAAAGCAAGGCAATCAACGATGTAGGATTCGGGCTGATCGCCAGAAACTACAGCCGTTTCATCAAACAGATCGACGCGAATAAGACCAGTATCGGTTTATGGCGGGTTGGGCCAACGGATCAGCCCTATGGCCGGTATGCCAGGGGGTTTGAACATGCCAGCGGGCGGAAGCGGATGTATTTCGAGCTCGATGACAAATTTCTTCCCCAGGGATTCAAAGGTCAAATCACCCTAAAACTTATTTACCTGGATCAAGGGACCGGGAAGTTTTCTGTTCGTTACGATGCTTTAGCCGATCCGGACAAAACCGCGGATACCATCACCAAGACCAATAGCGGCAAATGGGTCGAGAAGAGCGTCAATATGACCGATGCGTCGTTTACCAGAAAAGGCCCCCTCCACAGTGATTTTTCCTTGGTGAATGAGGATGATGAAGACGATGTCTTCCACATGATTGAAATCACAAAAAGCAACTGACAAGGTGAGATTGTCGCAAAGAATCAAAGTCCTCGCACTCCTCACGATCGCCGCCTCGGCGGCGCTCTTGCTGGATTCGGCAGCCGCACCCGCCACCAACGAGCAGTCTGCTGGCGACTATATCGTCGATCATCGTCACAGCCCGCATGCGCAGCTCCGCCCGGTGCCTTTTGATGCGGTGCAGTGGACCGATGGCTTCTGGGCAGACCGATTCAAACAAGTGTGCGACGTGACGCTGGACGAATCCTGGCGGCTGCTTGCCGACCCTGCGGCCGGCCACGTCCTCGACAACTTCCGTTTCGCCGCCAAGCCCGGCACAGGAAATTATTTGGGTACCACTTGGCAAGATGAATGGCTGTATAAATGGATCGAAGCCGCCGCCTGCGTCTGGCGCGTGAACCACGATCCCGAGGTCGAGCGTCGCATGAACGAAGGCATTGCGCTGATCGCTGCCGCGCAACAGCCCGATGGCTACCTCTCCACGATGCCATTGGTCAAAGGGCAATCGCGTTTTCAAGACCCGAAGGATCATGAAATTTACAATATGGGGCACTTGCTCACGGCGGGCATCATTCACTACCGCATGACTGGCAACGATGCCTTGTTGAATATTGCGAAACGCACGGGCGACTTCCTTTGCGCGAACCTGGGCGTCACGGTGAAGCCGTATTTCGCTCATAATCCATCGGCGATCATGGGGCTTGTGGAGCTATACCGTCTCACCGGGGAGAAGAAGTATCTCCAATGTGCCCAACTCATCGTCGACCGCCGGGGAGAGAACCCGAAAAAGCGGTCCAGGGAGGAATATCAAACTGGCATGGATGGGACTGATGTCATTCAGGATCGGGTGCCGGTTCGGAAATCGAGCGAAATTGTCGGGCACAACGTCTTCTTTACCTATCTCTATACCGGGGCGGGTGATTTGGTCGCCGAGAGTGGGGAGGGTGAGTTGGAGAGCGCACTTGGCCGCCTGTGGACCGACATGACCCAGAGGAAAATGTTCATCCATGGTGGTGTGAGTGCGATTCCAAGTGGTGTTTCGGCCAGCAAGGATTTTGTGAACGAGGCCGCTGGTGCCCCGTATCAGTTGCCCAATGCTTCCTGTTACAACGAAACCTGTGGCCAGATCGGTGCTTTCATGTGGGGTTATCGTATGCTCGTCGATCATCCGGACGGGCAATTTGCCGATATCATGGAGCGGGAGATGTTTAACGGATTTATCCCGTGCATCGGGCTCGAAGGGAAGAGCTGGTTTTATCGCAACGTCATCCGGCGTTATGATGAAAATTATCAGGCCAAGGGCGGCACGGATATGGCTGAGCGCCAATTACCGGGCCGCAAACAGATCTGCTGCCCCTCCAATCTCCTGCGCACGCTGGCAGAGCTCAGCGCATATTTTTACAGTCTCGATGAGGATGGTCTTTGGGTGCATCACTACGGCGGCAACAAGCTCAACTGCCAGCTCCTGTCCGGCGATTCGTTTGCCCTCGAGGAGGTGACGGACTATCCGTGGAGCGGTGAGGTTAAATTTGTGATTCACCAGGCGCCCCCCAAGGCCGTGTCGCTCCGATTGCGTGTACCCGGTTGGGCGGACAAGGCGGCTTTTGCCATCAACGGCAAGCCGGTCAGGGAGGCCAAGAGTCAACACGGCTACTTCACACTCGCGCAAACTTGGAAAACTGGCGACACCATCACGCTCTCACTGCCCATGGAGTCGAAGCTGGTCGCCGCCGATCCGCGCGTGGAGGAGACGCGCAATCAAGTCGCGGTGATGCGTGGGCCAGTTTTGTATTGTGTGGAGTCGCCCGACCTGCCACCTGGCGTGGACGTGCCGTCGGTTTTGCTGCCGTCCACGACCACCTTCAAGCCAGTGGTGGGCATGGCCGGGGTGGAGTCCCCACTGGCCGGTAAGACGGTGTTGCTCCGCGGCCCTGCGCTGCACCGTGCGGAGCCGCGCATGCCGCCGCTCTACCGGCCGTTGAGCCAGGAATCCTTCCAGCCCTTTGATTTGACCCTGATTCCGTATTACGCGTGGGCCAACCGCGGGCACTCCGCTATGAGCGTTTGGTTGCCGGTGGTCTTGAAAAACTAAGATTGCTAGTGAAATCAGATCTGGCCGCTCCTCAGTTCGCCAAAACAGTTCTGGGAGGTCACCGTATCGCTTTAAAATTGGGAGTCCTAGCAGCTCTTGTATTTGTTTTTGCGGGTCCGGCGAGCGGGGAGGCTCCATCCGCCTCCCGCCCCAACGTGTTATTTATCGCCGTGGATGATTTGCGACCGGAACTTGGCTGCTACGGTGTGACGCAGGCTAAGACGCCGAACATCGATCGGTTGGCGAAACAGGGGGTTGTTTTTACTAGTGCGTATTGCCAGCAACCTCTTTGCAACCCCACCCGTGCCAGTCTGCTCACGGGCCTGCGTCCGGCGTCGACGGGAGTTTTTCACAACAAAACCCATTTCCGGGAGAAAAACCCGGATGTGATCACCCTGCCGCAGCATTTCAAGAACAACGGTTATTATACCATGACGATCGGGAAAATTTTCCATGGCGGCTTGGATGACGATCCCTCCTGGTCAGAGAAACTGCGGTCGACAACGCTGGGGCAACCCTACCCAGTAAAACCGGTTAACGGGTATCAACTGCCGGAAAACCGCAAAGGTTTGGAAAAAGTGGCGGAGGGCTCAAAAAAGGAAGATAGTGGCGAAGGCATTGGGCCGGCGACGGAGTGCGCCGATGTGCCGGATCAAGCTTACAGGGACGGAGTCACGGCGGATACCGCGATCGCCGGGATCCGGAACTCTAAGAACAAAACGTTCTTTCTCGCCGTGGGCTTTGCGAAACCACACCTTTCGTTCATCGCGCCGAAAAAATACTGGGACCTTTATGATCCGGCCAAACTCGTGACGGCCAAGAACTCGGATGCGCCGAAAGATGCACCTCCCATCGGATTGTCTTCATCCCTCGAATTACGGGCGCGCTCGGACATGCCTAAGGATGGCCCCATTTCGGAGCCTGTGTCGCGGCACCTGCTGCACGGTTACCTGGCCTGTGTGAGTTATATCGACGAGCAGGTGGGCCGCATCCTGTCCGAATTGGAAGCCAACGGCCTCGCCGAAAACACCATCGTTGTGCTCTGGGGCGATCATGGCTACCAACTTGGCGAGCACAGTGCTTGGGGTAAGGCCACCACCTTCGAGGTCTGCGCACGTGCCCCGCTGATCGTTTCCGCACCCGGCCGCGCCGGCAACGGCAAGTCTGCAAACGGCCTCGTTGAGTTTGTGGATGTTTATCCCACCTTGTGTGAGCTGGCCCATCTGCCGCTCCCGCCACACTTGCAGGGTCTGAGTACCGTGCCGTTATTGAACGACCCGTCCAAGACGTGGAAGAGTGCCGCTTTTACCCAATCGCCCAGTCCTGCTCTTCGCGAATGGGCCGGACGCCCTCTGGATGCTGGAATGGCCAAGGGTTTTCAGCCGCTGATGGAGCAGGTGACTAGGAAGATTCAGGCGATGGACCCCGACGACTACAGCCTGGAGAAATATAACCAGCATGTGACCGGCTACTCCATGCGCACCGAACGCCACCGCTTAACCTATTGGTGTGATGACCGCAAGCCAGACAAACCCTTGGCCGTGGAGGTCTACGATCATCTGAACGACCCCAACGAAAACACGAACATCGCGCCGCAGTCACCCGAGTTGGTGCAGCAGCTGACCCGGCAGTGGCAGGATGGATGGCGAAAAGCGATGCCCGTGCAAGCCTCGGCAATAAATCCTTAACCCGGAAATTACGCATAGATGCGATCATCATGGGCACTGCTGTCATGAGAGGTATTAGGTGCCAATGCGGCGGATCACGGCATTGCTCCCACCTTGAGGCCGAAATCGGAAGGTGCCTCGAGTTGGTGCGAATTCGCGCATGCGCAGCGTTCCGATCCGAACAGCGGGCTGCTCATTGAAAAGCCGTGAATTGAATGTATATTTGAAATGTGGGAAAGGCATTATTGATGGTTCAGCCCAAAATAAATGTCGTGTTCTTGAGTCTGTTGCTTTGTACAGGCGCGTTTGCCAAAGAAGCACAATGGGTCATTGATCTTCATGAAGCACATACCTACGACTACGTTGATAGCAATGGCGCCACTCAAAGCATGCCTTACCGGTTATTGAGGCCGTTGAATTTTGACCCGAGCAGGCTATATCCGGTAATTGTTTCTTTGCACAGCTATCCAGGCTGTGGCACCGATAACGAAACGAACATACGTCAGTGGAATACCCAGCTCTGCGACCCGCAACTGCGTGCGGATTATCCTGCCTATGTGCTCGTTCCTCAAACGACGAATATTGGTCAATGGAGATACAACGACGAATTGGGGAGCGTCCAAAATATCATATCCAGCGGCGTATCTAGCGGCCTCATGCCCAATGTGGATATGGGGCGGATCTATGTGCTCGGGCAGTCTATGGGAGGTTACGGCACTTGGTGGTTTATAAGAAATGCCCCTACATATTTTGCCGCAGCGGCGCCTGTTTCCGGAGGCTGGCAGCCAGGCAATGCGGCGAACACGGAAAGAATTAAGGATATCCCCATCTGGGCCTTTCACGGCACTGCCGATACCACGGTCAACTATTCGTTAGATTATGATTTCTTTAATTTATTAAACCTGGGTGTCGGAAACGAGAAGTTCACGACGTTTCAAAACAAGGGGCACTCTACGGACGATTACTTCATACCGTATGTCGACAATACTGGCATGAATAACGGCACGACCCAATTCAGCGACGCCAATGCTACCGTGAAAGTCTGTGATCCTGAGCCGGTCTTCATGAAGTGGCTTTTTAGCAAAAGACTTGCCGGCTGGTATCCATTGACGGTCAACAGTGGCTCCGTTAGCGGCTCTTACCCTAGCGGACAGCAGGTGCCGATTACGGCGAACAGCGTGGCCGGGCAATCCTTTGATAGGTGGACCGGTGACACTCAGTATGTGAGCAGCGTCACCGCTGCGAACGCCACGGTGACCATGCCGGCCAACGCGGTGATTCTGACCGCTACATATGTCTCCCTCCCGACTGTATCTGGCGTGGCTGCCACTGGCGTCACCACCAGTGCCGCGACTCTGCGCGGTAGCTTGGATTCCATGGGCGGCGCAACGATCCTTGATCTAGGATTCTTTTATGGCAATACCCCCGGAATCACAGACGCCAGCACCAAGGTCTCGACAGGTGTCCCAGTGACCTCTGGAACAAACACCTGGACAACGCCCGGCACATACATGTGGAGTAACCCGAACGGGGTGACCTCCATTCAAATCGAATGTTGGGGTGCGGGTGGTGCGGGTGGATGGGCATCAAAGACTGACAGCACCTCCGGAACTGCCGGATGCGGTGGCGGTGCGGGAGGTGTTTATGCGATGATGAATTCTTATTCGGTGGTTCCCGGGAACACTTATTACGTCAAGGTAGGCGCAGGTGGCGTGAGTTCGATCACTCATGGTGCCACGGGTCCCGGGGGTAGCTCTTGGTTTAACTCGGCAAATTCCGAGCCGTCTGGAGCAGGCACGGTCGTTGCCCAGGGGGGGGCGGGAGCGGCGAGCATACGCACCGCCTCATCGACTAGTAGTACTTCCGGGGGGGGTGCGGCCGGCACTGCAAGTGGGAGCTATGGCGATAAGGTTTATGCCGGTGGCAATGGTGGGAATGGCTCTACCGCGAATGGCGGCAGCGGTGGTGGTAGCGGTGGAACAGCCAGTGCGGGAAATAATGGCGCGAACGCGTCCACAACTGTCGGCACGCAAGTCTTAGGTGCAAACGCAGTCGCTGGCGGCGGCCCTGGTGGTAACGGATCAACGGGAACGCAAGCTGGTTACGCCCCCTCGAACTCTCCGGGTGGTGGCGGTGGTGGGGCAAGGTGTAGCAACCAGAACCAGACTTTTAGCGGTGGCAGTGGCGCCAACGGCAAGGTGGCGCTGTTTTATCGCGTCACCGGAGCTCTTCCCATTGATTTGCCTATGACCGGCTTTTCACCCAATACGGCGATTTACTACCGTGCTTATGCCAGTAACTCGGCAGGGCGGTCGCTATCCTCCGAAACCAGCGTTTTCACGCTGGCCAATGGGCCCTCGGTCCCCACGGTGAACGGCGCTACCTCAACCACGTTGAATGTGAATGTGACGGGAAGCGCCAATGGCAATCCGGCCTCAACGCAGTTCGCCATTCAGGAAAGCAATTCCGGCTCATACGTTCAGGCGGACGGCACCTTGGGCGCCAGGGCGGTCTGGCAGACCACCAGCACTTGGGGCACCGTCACCGTGACCGGTTTGACATCCGGCACCACTTACGGCTTCCGGGTGAAAGCGCGCAACGGCGACAATGTCGAAACCGCCTTTGGCTCTACGGCAAGCGCCCTGGTTCCATTCGCTTATGATTACTGGGGGAGTCAAAACGCGCTGACCCAAGGGCCGACTGGTGATGACGATGGCGATGGGTTCTCGAACCTCTACGAGTTTGGTCTCGGTGGCAATCCGGCCAATGCGGCGGATCACGGCATTGCTCCCACCTTGACGCTGAAATCGGAAGGTGTCTCGAGTTGGTGCGAATTTGCGCATGCGCAGCGCTCCGATCCGAACAGCGGACTGCTCTACCATGTGCAGGTTTCCGACAACCTCATGTCTTGGGCGAATGCCAGTTCCATCGAGATCAGTAGGGCACCGCTCGCGAACAGCATGCTTTCCGTCACTAAGCGGATCGAAATGGGAAGCAAGCCACGGCAGTTTCTCCGGTTGCTTATTGAGAAGCCGTGACAGACGGGCTGAGTCCGGTTGTAGGGTGTCGATCTGCCCCGTTCTTGAATTGGTTTTTGTGAGTCGCAAAACCTCAAGTGCGGCGATGACGCAGCAGCACCAGCACGTCCTCGGCAATAAATCCATAAACGATAATTCATGCCTAGATCCTTATTGGCTCTTCGACGTTTTGGGTGGGTAGGTTGTCCGGCTGTTTAGAGTGGCCGGGATGGTTCTAAAATTCGTAATGCAGGAAAGGGGAACTCTGCCTACTATTACGTTTTATGGATCAGGCCTCACACACCAGTCCGCAATCAAGGCGGAGGCTAAAATTGATGGAAGAATCATCACATTTTTGCCTTTTGGCTGTTCTAATACGTGAGCGTTCCAAGGGCATTTTACCGATTAAATGCACGAAGCGCTCCTCCCAGCCGCAATCCTGCGGTGAAATTTTTCCTATGACTGTGAATTTCCCCTTTTTTTCAGATTTTCGCGTGCGGCTGATGCTACCTGTAATCAACGCCCTCGCTTCACTGATGTTGGTCATCCCAGTTGTACTCTTGGCTGCCGAACCTGCCAAAGTACCCGCCAAGCCCAACATCCTTTTCGCCGTCGCGGACGATTGGTCGTTCGGGCATGCTGGGGCCTACGGCTGCAAATGGATCTCGACCCCCGCCATGGATCGTGTGGCCCGCGAGGGCATCCTCTTTACCCAGGCTTATACGCCGAACGCAAAATGCTCGCCCTCCAGGGCGTGCATCATCACGGGGCGTAACCCCTGGCAACTCAAAGAGGCCGGAAATCATTGGTCAATCTTTCCGCCGGAATTCACGTCCTATCAGGAGGCGCTGGCCGAAAAGGGCTACTTTGTCGGAATGACTGGGAAGGGATGGGGACCGGGGATTGCCAAGAATGTTGCAGGCCAGAACCGCGAGATGGCGGGAAAGCCTTTTGAGGAGAGG
>JAPJNB010000221.1 GCA_026461385.1 Akkermansiaceae bacterium | reverse complement strand
GGCTCTCAGAGTAGTAAATCCTAGGTCTTTGTTTCATCTGCAACACTCCTTCTGCTCTTGCAGAATTTAATGTGTTGCATCGACCGGTTGAATCCAAGGCTGATTGCAGTCATTAATACGAATAAGTCTGGTCGACTGTTATCGACCCACTGTAGTCATTGCTGTTTTCGAAAAGCAGCCATTCCTGGAAGTGGTCTTGAGACTCTATTCACGAATCAAAAGGCTGAGAGCATTTGACAAATAATATGATGACCGTAATACTCGCTCGACATGTCCACCCAACTTTCACGCAAAGAACAAAGCCACGAGCGAATCGTTGAAGTGGCGGCACGCGCGATTCGCCGCGCTGGATATCGCGGCGTAGGCGTTGCCGACATCATGAAAGAAGCAGGACTCACGCACGGGGGTTTTTATGCGCACTTTGCCTCTCGTGAAGCGCTGTTGGTCGAAGCCATGCAAGAAGCCAGTCGCGGCAATCAAGCTGAACTTTCGGAGGCAATGGCGCGGCGAATGGTCAAAGGTCACTCGCGTTTTTCCGCTCTCGTTTGGGCGTATCTTCATGACTCACATTTGATTCGCACAGAAAACGGTTGTGTTGTTGCAGCCTTGTCATCGGAAATGACTCGACAAGGCGATGTCGTGCATCAAGAGGCGCGTCGTCGCGTCACATATTTGGTGGAATTTGTGCGCTCGTCATTACCTCAAGGCGTCGATCCTGAACAAGCCGAGGTCGTGACTGCCACGATGGTCGGCGCCTTGCAACTGGCTCGTACGCTTGGTGGTACCGGCGGTCGCAACTTGCTTGTACAAACCCGTGAAGCGCTGCTCCAAAAGCATCAACCCGATAACCCTCATTGAATTGCAATCAACGTCACACGTGAATTTGTCCTATTTCAAAATATTACGATCATCATATTAAATGAAAACTGAAAAAACCACTGCCCAAGATGCCGATACCAACGCTGAATCCAAGACAGCATTGGCGCCGACGGCATCTGCTCAGACATCGCCATGGCCTGTATTTTGGGTTGCCAGTATCGCGACGTTTTTGGTGTCACTCGACACGACGATGCTCTTCGCAGCCTTCGACCCACTACGACACGCGTTTCCAACAGCCACGTCGGCTGACATTTCATGGGTACTCAATGCCTACACCGTGGTCTATGCAACGATGCTCATCCCTGCAGGGGGACTGGCTGATACTCATGGGCGCAAGCGCGTCTTCCTGATGGGTGTTGCTTTGTTTTTGACAGCTTCAGCCGCTTGTGGTCTGGCTGGCAATGTGAGCTGGCTAACTGCGGCCCGTGTGCTGCAGGCCATCGGAGCCGCCTTGCTGACCCCTGCATCGCTTTCCATCGTGCTTGCTGCCTTTCCTCAGAACAAACGTGCCGTGGTGGTGAGTCTGTGGGGTGCCGTTGGCGGACTCGCCGCTGCTGTTGGGCCCAGCGCAGGCAGTTACGTGATCGATCATTTCGGATGGCCTTGGGCGTTCTACATCAACCTACCGATAGGTGGCTTTGCCTTGTGGCGTGGTGCTTCACTGATCACCGAATCCGTTCCATCGAGCGAGCGGCGTCGAGTGGATGTCGTCGGTATGGCTTTGTTGATGCTGGCTGTAGGCGCCATCACCTTGGCCATTGTCGAGTTTGAAGCGCCCAACTGGAGTAGCACAGAGCTGACTGCCATGGGTGTCACCGGCCTGATGGCCTCGCTTGTGTTTGTGGCATGGGCACGCCGAGCCGCCAACCCTTTGGTAGACCTGGCATTGTTTCAGCACCGAACTTACCGCTACATCAACCTTGCCACGCTGACCTTTGGCACGGCGTTCTCTATGATGTTCTTGACCTTCTTTTTTTACGTCATGAACATCTGGCACTACAGCCTGCCGCAGGCCGGCTTGGCTGTCACTCCAGGACCGCTTATGGTGATGCCGACCGCCATCGTCACCGGCCGACTGGCCACTCGCTTGGGTCATCGACCTTTTTTAGTGGGTGGGTCACTGCTCTATGCACTCAGCAGCCTGTGGTTTCTCATTGTTCCCGGCCTCGAGTCCAACTATTTGCTGCATTGGCTGCCTGGATTGATCATGAGTGGGATCGCTGTGGGTCTGGTGCTCCCGTCTTTGTCTGCTGCCGCCGTTAACCGCTTGCCTATTGCACACTATGCAGTAGGCAGCGCGGTCAACCAAGCGACGCGCCAAATCGGCTCGGTGCTTGGCGTGGCGCTCACGGTGGCCTTATTGGGGCATGCAACGCTGCAACGCGCAGACTTCAATGCCTTGTACCTCTTACATGGCGCGCTGGCACTGCTGACGGGACTGTTGTGCTTACCGGTCGACACCAGACCTCAAAACTCCAAGTCATGAGCGCAGACACTCCATTCATATGTTCTCCGATAGCGCTCGGCTGAACCCCTGAGTCTTATTTTTTCGTAACCAACTAATTGGGCACATCATGCATCCTGAAAACACGGTCGAAGCCACACTGAACGCCTGGCAAGCGCAATTGGAAGATGTTCGGCGGCGCCGACGTGAACGCGGTGGTGGGCACGCAGGCCTGGCGAAACCAGAGCAGGTTCTTGGCAAAACAGGACTGCAGGTGATGATGGCATTGTTAGAGGGCGAGTTGCCTCACCCTTACATGGCAGATACGTTCGATTGCGAGTTGATCGAAATTGGTGAAGGTTTGGCTGTCTTCCAGGCCACGCCTCAACTCAAGCACTACAACCCACTGGGTTCGGTGCATGGTGGTTGGTATGCAACCTTGCTGGATTTCGCACTCGGGTGCGCTGTTCAGACCAAATTACCGGTGGGACTGGGTTACACGACCAGTCAAATCAATCTCAACATCGTGCGTGCTGCCAACATGAAAACGGGTCCGCTGCGATGTATCGGCAATGCCATTCACGTCGGGCGCCAGATTGGCACTTCTGAGGCCAGGATTGTCGGCCCCGACGGGAAGCTGTATGCACATGCAACGACAACTTGTGCCATTTTCGAGGCGACGCCAAGAGTCGGGTAGAAATCGAGCGGCGTGCAGTTGACCGCTGTCTCTCGCATGCCGCAACGTCAGCTTTTGGCCGATAGCAGGCAGACATCGCTGTGACCCAAAGTCTGCTACCGCTGCATTCCAGACCTCCGCACGTAGAAGAGGCCTAAAGGCTGAAAGCTGACTACGACAAGCTGGAACTAAGGGCAGAAACGAACCCTTTGCTGATGTTGGGGCTGTTGAAATTGCCGTCCGATAGCTGACTTTCAAAGGTTAACTGTTGCCCTTGTGGCGGACAACTAGTTCTAGTGAAATGCCCTGTATCAACTTGGCTTCAAGCGCGGCACAGTGGCAACGATGCATCCAGGGCCTACGGTGACTCCTTTGGAGTTCTCGGATTGAATCCCAAATTCGACGCATCCCTCCTCACCATCTAGCCATTTACGGGTGACGCGGGCCTTCACTGTTACGGTGTCACCCACCGTATTGAATATCTTCATCCTGAAGCCTGACAGTTTGCGGATCCGGCCAGCCAAGCCGATGTAATCGCGCACGCAACGCTCCCACATTCCCTGAAGAAACAGGTTGTTGGCATACATTTCAGGGGCACCGCTTGCCTTAGCGTACTCGCTGTTGTGGTGGATTGCGTTGAAGTCACGGTTGGCACCAGCCGCCATGACGAGGCGGTAAACGGTGATTGGAAATTCGAGGGTTCGCAACTCATCGCCCTCTTTGACGTCTTCCCAATAGCGTACCTTGATATGCGGGGTGGATTGGTTAATCACAGTGCTGCCTCATGTGGGTTGTAGCGAAGCCACGTTGACCTGGTTCGGGCGACCACCTCGTTCCGCTGATTGCGGATCTCCATCTCCCAGGTCAGGAATGCACCACGCCCGACCTTGGTCTCTTTAGGTAAACAATTAACGAGCTTTGCACCGTGGCGATAGAGGCGGTCACCCACTGTGACGGGCAAGAGGTATTCGGCTTCGTAATCGGTGGCGAAAAAGCCCGTGGTTGGCGGCTCCAGAGGCGATTTGAATCCTGCGATGGCAGTCGTGGCCGGTTGCGCATTCCGATCGACGTTTTCAAAGATGGTTTGACCGGGCGCCCACATCGGTGGCAGCGAGAACGTCTGAATCGAAGTGTTCGGCGCGATCACGTCGTCATATCCGAACTCCTTCGCGACGTCAGCGTCGTAGTGCAAAGGACAGTCAAATTCGAGCGGCTCGAGATAGCGGCGGATCGTTGCTGCTGTTACCACGTCGGCTCCGTTCACCACTCGGCCTTCACTGAAGTCCTGGCCCACCGCATCCATCAGTGGTTGCCAGGCAGCTTTCCAGTCATTTCCCATGCTCTTGCCTTCCTGATGTTGAAAAATTCTCACGCCAGCAGGCCTGTGCCTTGTCTTGTATATCCCAGCAGTTCGGCCAACATGCACTACTTGACTTTATCAATGATGGACAAGTTGTCGACTCCGTCACCGGATCGGGGATCGTCGAATTCGGTGCGCGACGTCACAGCGCGGAGACGAGATGGCCGCCGTCGACTGCGATCACCGAACCCGTCATCCAAGACGAGGCTGAGCTTGAGAGCAGCAGCAGCGGACCATCCAGTTCCGAAGGTTCGCCAAGTCGCCGCATCGGAATGCGCTTGATCATCTCGACACCGTAGGGCTGATCCCAGAGCTCTGCTGTCAGTTCGGTACGGATGTAGCCAGGTTCGAGCGCGTTGACGCGGATGTTGAAGCGAGCCCACTCCAGCGCCAATGACTTCGTAAGTTGCACAACGGCGGCCTTCGATGCCGAGTACGCCGCCAGTCCCGGTGCTACGCGCTCGGCTTGGATCGAGGCGATGTTGACGATGGCTCCTGCGCGCTGTGCAGCTTTCCAGCGGCGTGCCGCCTCAGTTGCCACGAGCCAAACACCCCTGAGATTCGTGCCACCCACGGCATCGAAGTCGCTAGTCGGCAGGTTTAATGCCAAGCCATCGCCCGAGATGCCGGCGTTGTTGACCACGACATCGAGATCCGCGCCGGTCGTGGCAATCTCTTCAAAGGCCTGTTTTACCGACGCCTCATCCGCGCCATCGAGGGCGCCTTCCGTGACCTGTGATGCGCCCAGCGCACCGAGTTCCTCGGCGAGCGCCTCGAGCTTGTCCTTTCGCCTTGCCGCGATGACTACGGCGGCGCCGTTGCGTGCCATGAGGCGTGCAAAGTGGGCGCCCAGCCCACTCGACGCGCCGGTCACGAGTACCCGCTTTCCTTTGATCAATGTGCCGAGATCCATTAGACACCTTTTTGTGTTGAAGCCAGAGCCGATGTAAGGCCATAGGCGTTGAGCATCGATTTCACTGTCAAATAGAACCCGTACCCATGGCTCCGCTCAGTTGGAATTGGGCACGTGCATTTCGCGCAGCCGCTTTTTATCCAGCTTGCCTACGCTGGTCTTGGGAATCTCGTTGACAAATTCGTATCTCTCTGGCACCGCGTAGGGCGAGATTGCTCCACCTCGGGCGCGTGCCATCAGATCCTCGCGAAGTGCTTGGGCAGTGAGCTCCACGCCTGGTCGCAGAACGACCATTGCCAGAGGCCGCTCACCCCACTTCGCGTCGACGACACCGATCACTGCGACCTCCTGCACGGCCGGGTGCTGTGTGATCAGGTTTTCGACTTCGATCGAAGATATCCATTCGCCACCGCTCTTGATAATGTCCTTCTGGCGGTCTAGCAGATGAAGGTAACCCTCGTCATCGAAGCGACCGATGTCGCCGGTGTGCATCCAGCCACCGTGCCAGAGCTTCGTGCCCGCCTCCTCGTTCTTAAAGTAGCTTTGAGTGAGATAAGGGGTGCGCACAACGACTTCACCAGCGGAGTGGCCATCCGCCGGCACTGGCTGCATCTGCTCGTCGACGATCCGCACTTGAGCGAGCAGGATTGGCATGCCTGGCGTCATACGGATGTCGATTTCGCGATCAATGCGCTCTGAGCCCTGCAATGCGTCGATAGTGTCGCTCTTGATTTGCGCCAGCGTAAGCAGAGGGCAGCTCTCGGACATGCCGTAGCCGCAATAAATGTCGATGTTGCGCGACAGTGCCGCCTCGCAGAGAGTGCGCGAGAGCGCGCTGCCGCCAATCAACACCTTCCATCCGCCGAAGTCGGCGTCCTGTGCCTCCGGGGCGCCGAGAACCATGCCGAGCACTGTGGGAACACAGTGTGAATAGGTGACTCCCTCGGTCTTGACCAGCTTAACCAACATTGAGGGTTCGTAGCGCCCTGGATAGACCTGCTTCCAGCCGCCGAGTGTCGCGATGTACGGGTAACCCCAAGCGTGAGCATGGAACATCGGCGTCAACGGCATGTAAACGTCGTTGCGCGTGAAGCGGCCATTCTCGGCCGCCTGAGATACGGTGGCCAGAACAGTCAGACAGTGCAGAACGAGTTGACGGTGGCTAAAGAACACACCTTTGGGTGCGCCGGTGGTGCCGGTCGTGTAATACAGCGTGGCGCGGGTGTTTTCGTCGAAGTCGGGAAACTCGTGTGCTGGGTCGCCATCCGCGAGCAGTGCCTCGTATTCACCGACCCAGTCGAGTCCCTGCGGCTTCATCCCGTCGTCCGACAGGCAAATAATGCGCTTGACACGCGGCAGCTGCGGCAGGATCTGCTGCACCAACGACATGAAGTCGACATTCACCAGCAACGTCTCGGCTTCCGAGTGGTCAAGGGTGTAGGCGATCTGCTCGGGGGAGAGGCGGACGTTGGTTTTCATGAGCGTTGCGCCCAACATCGGCACCGCAAAGTAGCTCTCGAGGTAGCGGTTCGAGTCCCAATCAAGTACGCCCACCGTACTGCCGAAGCCGACACCTAGCTTGGACAATGCGCTGCCTAGGCGGCCAATGCGTTGAACGAGTTGCGGGTAGCCGAACCTCACACGGTCGCGATAGACGATTTCCTTGCGCGACCGTTGAGCGATGGGGGTGACGAGCAATTGCTTGATCAGTAGCGGAAAGGCATACGCATCCATGGGTTTCCTTCATTGGGTCGCGGTGCTTTCCGCGTTGATGTCACTTTAGGTATTGGCCCGCCGGAATGCATCGTCGGATGCGACTAGCTGGGTCGCGCATTGTGTCGAGGAGGATCATCACTCCATCTTCACGCCACCCGCTTCGATCACACGTTTCCATGTCTGACCGTCCCTGCGCAAGGTGGCGGCGAACTCTGCAGGTGTACTGGCAACTGGTTCGAGATTCGACTCGGTCAGGCGTTTCTGCATCGCCGGATCCTTGACGATTCGCCTTACCTCAGTTGCCATCTTTTGGACCACGTCCTCTGGAGTTCCCGCGGGCATCAGGATACCCATCCATGCATAGGGCTCGAAGCCCTTGAGCCCGAGTTCATCGAACGTGGGCACTGCCGGCAGCACTGCTGACCTCTGTGTTCCGATGATCGCGAGCGGCTTGATTTTGCCGGCCTTCAAGTGAGGCATTGCTGTTCCAGTGTCAACGAAAGCAATGTTCAGTACTCCTCCGAGCAGGTCGTTGACAAGGGGTGCAGCGCCCTTGTAAGGTACGTGGGTCATATTTACCCCCGACTCCTTTTTGAAGAGCTCTCCGTATATGTTGGAGGTCGTGCCCGTGCCGTAGGAACCGTAAGCGTGCTTGTCGGGCTCAGCCTTCAGTTTGGCAATGATGTCCTTGGTCGAGTTGACGGGGAATGACGGTGACACGGCAAGGATCGAGCTCGATAGCGCCACCTGCGACACGGGTTCAAAGTCCTTCAGGGCGTCGTAGCGCAACTTTGGGTTGAGTGCAGGCAACTGGATGTGGCTAGTGATGGTGAACAGTGCCGTATGACCATCCTTGGAGGCGCGGGCGACCGCCTCAGTGCCGATAGCACCCGAAGCACCAGGTCGATTGTCGACCACGACCGTCTGCTTCCAGCTCTCTGCGAGTTCCTTGGCGATGAGGCGCGCCACCGAGTCGGTAATTCCACCGGCGGGGAAGGGCACGACCAGCGTAACCGTCTTGGTCGGGTAGTCGGCAGCGGTTGCTGCGGTTACGGCGAAGCAGATCGTGAAAACCGTGGCAAGCACGCGCGCGACGAAACGTGTGGGTCTATTGGTCATGTTTGTCTCATGTGTTTTAGGTGAGTGGCAGTGACGTGCCGCGCTTCATCATTTGAGGCCCAGTTCTCGGTCGATCTCGGCGGTATGCTGCCCAATTGTCGGCGCGTGCCGCCGATCAGGGTATTCGAAGCCTGCAAACTTCACCGGTGGCCGAACTTCGACGTAACCGCCCTCGCTCGGGTGATCCCGGCGCTCGAACAGGCCCACTGCGGCAAGATGCGGGTCGTCAAGCACTTCGCCGATCTCGTTGACCTTGATCGCCGGCACGTTCACTTCCTTCAGGATTTGCAACCATTCTGCCGTGGTCTTCTCTTGCATGAAGGTCGCAGCGACCTCGTACATCAGCGAGGTGTTGCCATTGCGAAGCTCTGGCGTCGAGAAACGGGGGTCGAGCAGGACTTCCGGGTAGCCCGCTGCGTTGAAGAAGCGCACCCAGCGGTCCTCGACGTAGGGCGCGATCGAGATGTAACCGTCCTTCGTTGAGAGGGGCTGGCGCGCCGGATTGAGTTGGCGTGCGTAACCCCAGCGGCCTGTTGGCGGATCGAAAGTCTGGTCGCAAAGATGTTCGAGCAGGTTGAAGCTCGCGATGCACTCGAACATCGGTACCTCGACATGCTGGCCTTGGCCGTCCCGCATTCGTGTGATCACCGCGGCCAGCGTGGCGTAGGCGGCGTGCAGGCCCGAGACCTTATCGGCGAACAGCATGGGCAAGTAGCGCGGGCGCGGATTACTATCGACTCGGGGCAGCAACGAGGTCGCGCCGGCTGCAGCCTGGATGATGTCGTCATAGGCCTGCAACCCGGCGTATGGACCGTCGAGCCCAAATCCGGTGCAATGGACGTAGATCAGATCGGGACGCAACGCGCGAACTGTTTCGTAGTCCAGCCCCAGTCGCTTGATTGCGTCAGGACGGATGTTGTGGATGAACACGTCGCAGGTCTCAAGCAGGCGTCGGACCGACTGTCTCCCCTCGTCAGTACGAAGGTCCCATGCCACGGAGCGCTTGCCTCGGTTGAGGCGCAGGTGGACGGGCCCCATCTTCGGCGTGACCGGCGGCTTTCCGATCGTCCGTACGGTGTCACCCTCCAGGGGCTCTACTTTGATCACATCTGCACCCAGGTCGGCGAGGATCTGTGTGCAGTAGGGACCAAACACCACCGTCGTCATGTCGACGATGCGGATGCCGGCCAGCGGCGCTTGCTTGCTCATCATGTTCTCCTTGGGGTTTGGTTCACTCGTCGAACCTGATCTTCAACTCACCAAGGAAACGCTTTTCATCAGTGAATGACTTGTACGCGTAGGCCGTGTAGGACTTGCTGTCCATATAGGCCTTTGGCTGGTCTTGAAGGGCCAGCTGATGTTCAAACTCGGGTCCATCCACGGCCTTCTTGAAGGCGTCCTGCAGCATCGTCACTACCTTCGGGTCCATGCCCTTCGGGCCGGCGATTCCGTACGAACCCGCCATCACGATGTCATAGCCGAGTTCCTTGATTGTCGATACCACAGGTCGATTTTTTAGACGAGCGTCAGTGAAGGTGGCCAACAGCCGTCCTTTGCCGCCATCGACCGTGGCAGCGAAGCCAGCTTCGGCGGAGACGTCAATGTGGCCGCCCAGCAAAGCGGTATAGACCTCGGCAGCGCCCTTGAAAGGAATGAAATTGAACTCGACGCCCGCAGCCCTGGCCAGGCGCTCCATGGCGATGTGCGAGGTACTGCCTTTCCCGACTGTGCCATAGGAAACTTTTCCGGGATTGGCTTTAGCGTGCGCGAGCAGCGACTGCAGGTCCTTCCAGGCTGCATCTTGGCGCACGACGACACCGTGCGTGTAGGACGTGATACCTGCGATGTAAGTGAAGTCAGCCAATGCGTCATAGTTCACTTTCTGCAGGTGAGGCTGTCGCCACAGGGTGCCCGGCGCAATTGCAATGGTGTAACCGTCGGGTGCAGCCTGCCGGGCCATCGTCGCCGGCCCCAAGGTGCCCGATACGCCGGGTTGGTTGACGATCACGATTTGCTGCTTCAGCTCGCGCCCTGCCGCTTGGGCTAGTGCGCGTGCCTGTACGTCAGTCGCACCGCCCGCAGGGAACGGCACGATCATCGTGATTGCCTTGGTCGGATAAGTCTGCGCTAACACCGGGCCGGCAATGCATGCCAGCAGAATCATGAAAAGTGCAAAGACCTGGGTCGCTGCATTTCGGAAAAGGATCTGGGTCATTCGGGTGTCTCCGTTTGATGAATGTTTCGGGCTTAAGTTGTCTCGATAGATCGCTTTATGAGGCGTGATCTCGACTCTAGGCGGGCGGCGTGGACTGGGAGTCGTCGGAAGCGACGAGACGGATACGAAGACGGCTGTCCTAAGATTCATTGGTAGCCTTGCGCTGCTGCCCCAAAGCGGCCCGGAACCTGAGGAATTTGTATGGACCTTCGCCTGAACAGCAAACACGAGAAGCTGCTCGAACGAGTGCGCGCCTTTTTGGTCGAACACGGGCACCGTTCAGTGCCGACAATTCCGGGCGAACGTCCCGGCCCAAGGTTGTTGGCATGGCAGAAGCTGCTGCTGGAACACGGATACGCCGGACGCACGGTACCGCGTGATTACGGCGGCTACGGCGCAGAGCCCGACGTGATGGAACAGCATCTGATCACCGAGGAGTTCACCCGCGCAGGTGTGGCCCTTGGCATTGGCAACCAGGGTATCTCGATGCTTGTGCCAACACTTCTTGAACTAGGTACCGAAGAGCAAAAGCACGCTTACATCCCAGCAACGCTGCGAGGCGATCTGGTCTGGTGCCAGGGTTACTCCGAGCCCGGCGCCGGGTCTGACCTGGCTTCGCTTCAGACTCGCGGTGTTGAGGATGGTGAAGACATTGTCGTCAATGGTCAGAAAATTTGGACCTCTACCGCACACGAGGCAGACATGATCTTCTGCTTGGTGCGCACAGAACCCGATGCACCAAAGCACGCTGGCATCAGCTATCTATTGTTCTCAATGAAGTCGCCGGGTGTCA
The DNA here is from genome assembly GCA_026461385.1 of Akkermansiaceae bacterium. Classification (GTDB taxonomy): domain Bacteria; phylum Verrucomicrobiota; class Verrucomicrobiia; order Verrucomicrobiales; family Akkermansiaceae; genus Luteolibacter. Next base: position 28,877 of record JAPJNB010000221.1, on the reverse strand, counting down.
CGATCCGCCCCCTGAAAACGATGACGGGGCGCGCCGAATTCAATGAGGTCTTCTTCACCGATGTGCGCGTACCCAGGCACCAAATCGTTGGCCAGCGCGGCGATGGCTGGAAGGTGGCCAATGCGACGCTGAAGCATGAGCGCGGCTATCTGGCCAACCCTGGACTGCTCACGCAGCGCTATGCCGAGTTGACGCGGCTGCTCCAAGACGAGGGAGTGGATGACCCGGTGCTGCTGGACCGTCTGATGCAATTGCAGGGGCGCGTGCTGGCTCAGCAGTGTCATGGTATGCGGCTGTTGACCTGCGCCGAGCGCCGAGAGGACCCCGGGCTGGCTGGTTTGATCACCAAACTGCAAGGCTGCGAGGTTCGTCACCAACTGGCCATACTGGCCACCGATGCGCTTGAAGAATCGGGGTTGCTCGTCGCCGGTAGCCCGCACGCGCGTGCCAACGGGTTGTGGCAGGAGCGGGCAATGTTCGATCTGGGTCTGATCATCGGCGGCGGCACCGCGCAGATCCAGAAAAACATCATCGCCGAGAGGGGCCTAGGCATGCCGCGCGAGCCCAAGGCTGCGGTCTGAATACTGAATAATCAGGAGACCTATTCAATGGAATTCGCTCTTTCCGAAGCCCAACGCCAGATGCAGGACAGCTTGCGGAGCGCACTGACTCGTGCCTGCCCGCTGGCGCGTGTACGTGACGTAGCCGACCGCGGACTGGCTCGCGATGATGCTGTTTGGGCCGTTGTCTGCGAACTTGGTGTGCCTGCCTTGCTGGTGCCCGAGGCTCACGGCGGTTTGGGTCTCTCGCTCCTGGATGCCGCCATCGCCGCTGAGGAACTCGGCCGGCGCGCGGCCCCCGTACCGTTTCTGGGCAGTGCGGTTCTGGCCACCATTGCTCTGCGTGAAGCGGCAAGCGCCGAGCAGCAGGCGCAGTGGTTGCCGCGAATCGCCACGGGCGAGGCTGTCGTCGGCGTTGCCTTGTGCGAGGCGCTGGCGGGAGCGGGCGCTGGGGTGCAACTGCGAGATGAACGGCTGCACGGCAGCAGTTGCTTTGTCATTGATGCTGCACAGGCCGAGGCCTATTTACTGGCCGCGGCCGATGGGAGCCTGTACTTGGTTTCGGCAGAAGCACCCGGGCTCCATCGCGTGCCACTGCTCTCCATCGACGCCACGAGACCGCTTAGTGAGCTGCACCTGGATGGTGTCGTGGCTCAGCGCCTGCCTGGTTCGGACGCTCGTACCTTGCGCCGCCTGCGCGACGCGGCCTGGGTGATCAATGCCGCCGACACCCTGGGTGCCGGCTGGGCCATGATTGATCAGTCGGTGGCGTTCGCGCACGACCGCAAGCAATTCGGCCGGGCCATCGGCACGTTCCAGGCGGTGAAGCACATGTGTGCCGAAATGGCATCCGAGCTTGAGATCACACGTGCCATCGTCTGGTATGCCGCGCATGCCTTTGACGAGAAGCCCGAGGTACTTTCACTTTACGCTGCTCATGCAAAGGCGTTGCTGGGCGACGCGGGCCAGTTCGTGGCGCGGACAGCTACCGAGGTGCACGGCGGGATGGGTATCACCGACGACCTTGGCCTGCACCACTGGTACAAGCGCATCGGCCTGAACCGTCAACTTTATGGCGGCCCTGGATGGGCGCGTCGCATCGCCGCGGTGGAGCAGGGTTGGGCCAGGATCTGATCGTGGCCTGACCGGCTCGGGCGCGTCAAAACGCTATTCCATGCGCTCGGTCAGCCCTAATGACCGCCCGATGATCTCGAGCATGACCTCTGAAGCGCCGGCATAAATCCGAGATACCCTCGCATCCCGGTACATGCGGCTGATGCGGTACTCTTCCATGTAGCCCGCTCCGCCATGCAGTTGAAGGCAGTCGTCGATGACACGGTTTTCCAGCTCCGAACTGAGCAGCTTGGCTGAGGCTGCTGTCACGGCGCTCAAACGACCGGCGTTTTGCTCCATCGCAAGCGCGTCAATCCATGTCTGCGCAGCGTCCAGTTCGGCGCGGCGCCGGGCCAGCACGAAGCGCGTATTTTGAAATGCACCGAGCGGTCGAGAGAAGGCGCGTCGGGACTTGACGTAATCAAGCGTAAGATCAAAGGCGGTCTGTGCATGAGCCATGGACTGACAAGCGCTAAGCAGTCGTTCTTCGGCCAGTGCCTCGGTTAAATAGCTGAAGCCTGAACTGGGGTCACCGAGAACATTTTCGTCCGGTACAAACACATCGGTGAAAAAAAGCTCGGCAGTGTCCTGTGCATCCATGCCCAGTTTTGCGAGCGCGCGACCCCGCTCGAATCCGGGCATGCCGCGCTCGACGACAAAGAGTCCGAAAGTACGGCGTTCATCGGGATTGGTCCGGGCAACCACAATAACCGCATCGGCATTCAGACCATTTGAAATATAGGTCTTCGCGCCATTCAATACCCAGCCGCCGTCGCGCCGCTCGGCTCTGCATTTGATGCCGGCCAAGTCCGATCCGGCTTGCGGTTCGGTCATTGCGATGGCCAGTATGGTCGTGCCCTGGACTGCGGCGGGAAGTAGGCTGTCCTTTAGCTTCTTGGTTCCCAGCCGAGCCAGGTAGGGGGCGACTAAGCGTGAATGCAGAGTCAGATACACGCCCATATCGCCATGGCGAATCATTTCTTCGTACAAGATCTGTTCGTAGCGAAAATCCTTGACGCCTGCGCCGCCGTAGCACTCTTCTGCCCACATTAAAAGCAGTCCCTGTTCGCCAGCTTTCTGAAAAATCGAACGATCGCAGCAGCCTTGAGAGCGCCAGAGTTCTACATGTGGCGCGATCTCCTTGCGCACAAAGCGTGCGACGCTGTCACGAAATTGCACGTGTTCATCTTCAAAGATCAATCGGGGCGCGTGGGTTAGGGTTGTAGTGCTCATACGGCAGCATTCTGAGGAATTGATCCCGAAAAAGGCTCGTCGGTTCCGACGACTCCTTCGACCGGCGATGCAGCATACGATCTGTGTGATTAATGACATCACATCTCCCATGACTGGACCACTCGCTGGACTGAAAGTAATCGAATTTGCGGGCATTGGGCCCGGACCCTTCTGTGCGATGGTGCTTGCTGACCTTGGTGCGAACGTGATTCGCATCGTGCGCCCTGGCTCCGAGCCTGATCCATGCGATGTGACCACACGCAACCGACTTACAGTGACACTGGACCTGCGGGCCGATGGCTCTGTTGCGCAAGCAATGGCCCTGGTGAAAAACGCAGACTGCCTTATCGAGGGCTTTCGTCCAGGTGTCATGGAAAGACTTGGCCTAGGTCCGGCAACTTGCCTCGCAGAGAACCCTCGTCTGATCTTCGGTCGCATGACGGGCTGGGGCCAGCAAGGTCCGCTTGCACTGACCGCCGGTCATGACATCAATTACATCGCGATCACAGGTGCGTTAAATGCCATCGGGCGCGCAGGACAAACTCCACCGCCTCCGCTGAATTTAGTTGGAGACTTTGTTGGCGGTGGCATGTTACTGACCGTTGGTCTGCTTGCGGCACTGTATGAGTCCCGTCGCTCGGGTCGGGGCCAAGTAGTCGATGCAGCCATGACAGACGGTACGGCCCTGCTTTCGTCCTTTTTCTACGGCATGAAGGCCATGGGTCGGTGGGGAAACGATCGCGGTGCCAACTTGCTTGATGGAGCGGCGCACTTCTACGACACCTATGCCTGCGCAGACGGGAAGTTCATTGCGATCGGCGCGATCGAACCGAACTTCTACGGTGAGTTGCTGAAGCGTTGTGGCATCGAGGACCCGTCGTTCAAAGATCAGATGGACGCTTCGGGATGGCCTTCGTTGAAGGACAAGTTGACCCAAATTTTCCGAACACGGACACGCGAGGCCTGGTGCGAAATCCTTGAAGGCACAGATTCCTGTTTTGCTCCCGTCCTCGACTGGGACGAAGCGCCGCTTCATCCCCACAATGTCGCGCGCGGAACTTACGTCGATGTAGACGGCGTCATGCAACCTGCACCAGCACCTCGGTTTTCACGTACGAAAAACGCAATTCCCAAGCCTGCGCAGGCGGCCTCGTTGGAGGAGGCCCTGGCGGCATGGAAATCGGACAGCTAGGTATTCCAAGGATATCTTTTAGCAATCTTCCCCATTATTTCGTCTGCGAAATATGTGGGGTTGGCGGGCTTTAACATGTCAAAATCTGACTGATCGCTCAAATATGCAAAAGATATCCCACAGCATTTCGACATCTGGCCCAGTGCGAGCAGTAGCCGTGCCACAGGCAAAACTCACGCCTCCAGCTCCCCCGGAGGTGCAAGTCCTGCGCGCTGGGCTTGTAGAACGACTTGTGAGGACCAGAGGCATTAGGCTCGTGCTAATCAGTGGCGCAGCTGGCTTCGGAAAAACAACTCTGATGTCTCAGCTATTTGCCCGATTTCTTCAGGAGGGCATTGAACCGCTATGGCTCACGCTCGAAGGATCCGACAACGACACGTCCCGATTTGAGGCCGGTTTGAACGCCGTTTCATCCAGGTTGCCCCAGGCGCGTGAAGGTGGCGGCATTGCTTTTAATGTGCTGGAGCATCTGACGCAACAAACGGAACCCTTTGCTCTGTTTCTTGACGACTTCGAATCCATAGATGAAAACGCGGTCCTTGGGTTAGTTCGTAGCCTCATTGATGGTCTGCGCAGTGGCTGCCGCTTGGTCATCGGGTCGCGTCGCTTCCCTGATTTGGCGGTTGCCAAGCTGCGTGCGCGAGGCCAAGTGTTGGAGGTCGACGCTGAAATGCTGCGATTTACTCTGGAGGAAACCACAGAGCTTTTCCAGAAACAGCATGGCGGGGTCGTCTCAAGCAGTTTTGTCCGTAAGCTACATCTAGACACAGAGGGTTGGGTCACGGCGCTTTGGCTCGCCTCCCGTTCGATGCCTCCTGCAGGTGGGCCTCTTGAAGACCTGAACAATGGGCGTTTCGCTTCCAACCGAGCGATTGCCGACTTTCTCACTGATGATGTGTTCAATCGTCAACCCGGTCCGGTCCAGACCTTTCTACTCCGGTCAAGTATTCTTCGTCATCTGGAACTCGGCTTGTGCCAGGCGCTTGTGCCGCAGTGCAATGTTGCCGCAGTGCTGGCTGACCTTGAGCGGCAAAATGTCTTTCTCGTGTCGCTACCGGGTGAGGTGCCATCTTGGCGGTATCACCGTTTGTTCTCAGAGTTTCTGCGCGCACGTTTAATTCGCGAACGGCCTGAAGATGTCGTGCGGTTACACCTTCTGGCCAGTGCCTGGTATGAAAGCGAAGGTCGAATCGTCCCAGCAATCGACCATGCGATTGAGGCCGGTGACTTCCCGGTTGCGTTGTCGCTCTTAGCGCCGGTAGCGCAATCGTTGCTCGAAGAAGGACGCATGCGACTACTCGCTCGCTGGTTTGATGCTATTCCATTTGAAGCGACTGAGTTGCACCCGAGCTTGAGGGTAGTAGCCGTCTGGTCTACGTTGTTCACCCGTGGTCCTCTTGCAGCCACCAAGCAGCTCGACGGCTCTGGTTGCCGTAACAGTTCTGACCCGCAGGTTCAGGCCTATGTTAATTCTTTGGTGCCCATTCTGTTTTCGATGCAGGATCGCTATGACGAGGCGGTGGTTGCCGGACTAGCGAGCCTGGATCGATTGCCGACGCAAAACGCATTTGCCGATGGCGTCTTGCGAAATGCAATGGCACACGTCTTCACCGTGATGGGTGAAAATGCGCGGGCCCAAAATTTGATCGACGAAGCCCGACGAATCACTGGTGCCAGCGCCTTCAGTCGCATGTATGCCGAGTCGGTAGAGGGCATGCTGGATCTTCAGGCAGGGCGGATGCGTCTGGCGACGGCACGCTTTCGTGCAGCCATAGGGTCCACACGCCAGTTCCGCCACAACTATGCGAGCGGGAATGCCTGGGCCGGCCTGCTGTACGCCAGCGTGCTGTATGAGGCGAATGATTTCGAATCCGCTGAGCGACTGGTGGACGTGTACCTGCCAATGGCATCCGACGTCGGCCTGCCCGGACACATGAGTGCAGGCTACATCATTCGGGCGCGTATTGCGTTCAGTCGTGGCGATGTCGATCGCAGCTTCGAGGCTCTCACAGACCTGGAATACTTGGCACACCACCGTCAGTTGCCACGGATCGTGACCAATGCGAAACTTGAAAGGGCACGGCTCCTTTTACTTCAAGGTCATGCTCAGGCTGCAAAGGAGGAGCTGGACCGAGCGGACGATCCTGCGCTGGAATCTCGTTTACAGCGACAACGACTTCCGGCCAGTGAAATCGACTATCCGGCGCTCTCCCGTGTGCGATGGAATCTGCATTTCGGAGATGCCCAACCGTGTGTGGCATGGCTTGATAAAGAGCTTGCGCAAGCAATCGAGCAGAATCGGCATCGTCGTGTCCTGCGGCTGCGCGTGCTGCACAGCCTTGCGATGGCCCGCAGTGGCGATCCTACAGGGGCCGTCAAGAGCATGGCAACCGCAGTGAGGGTCGCGGCACAGGAGGGATTCGTTCGGGTAATTGCCGATGAGGGCCCAGAAGTAGGTCAGATTGTCCGGCGGCTTCATGCGATGCAGGAGCAGATGCCGGTCAATCGTTCAGACCCTGGCCTGATGCAATACATTGACCGATTGCTCGGTGCCTTCGGACCTCTTCCCAAGGAGTCCGCCGCCACTGACGTGCTGGCGCTAGCGGAACCATTAACGCGCAAGGAAATCCAGGTGCTTCAGTTGACTGCTGACGGCTATTCCAATGCCGCAATGGCGGAGAAGTTGGCTTCATCAGATAGCACGGTCCGAACTCATCTGCGCAGCATCAATACGAAACTTGGTGCTCATAGTCGGGCCGAGGCAGTCGTCATCGGCCGACGGTTCGGCGTCATCCGCTGAAAGGTTGGATTCCCGTTCAGGTCGTCGGAACCGACGACAGCGTCGGCGTAGCTTGTGCCTAGACTAAGGCACATGAACTCATTTCTTGACAGGACGCCCGTGATCGTCGGCGTCGGTGAAATAGTGCAGCGGACGAAGGATCCAAACCAGGCTATGGAGCCTCTGGCTTTGATGGCCGCTGCCCTTCACAGCGCTGAGCTGGACTCCGGTGGATCGGTGCTCGGCCTCGTGGACTCGCTGGACGTTGTTCAAGAGTTTTCCTGGCCCTATCCAGATGCACCAAAGCAGCTTAGTGAGCTGCTTGGCATCTCGCCCAGGCGCCAAGTCTATGGTCCTGTCGGCGGTGAGACGCCGGTGCACTTCATTCATGAGGCCGCGCTGCGCATCCTGCGAGGGGAGTCTGACGTGGCGGCGGTTGTCGGAGCTGAGGCGCAGTACGCCGTTGCTGCGGCTCAGAAGCAGCGAATCGCTCTGCCCTGGTCACCTCGTGACGAAGCGGCCAAACTGGTGCGCGGCACAGACTACCTTCACCCTATTGCAGTCAAGCTCGGCGTGGCTTCGCCGGCCACGGTCTATCCGTTCTACGAGAACGCAACACAGGTGGCCTGGGGTCAGACACCGGCGATTGGGCTTGCCGAGGCGGGCCGGTTGTGGGAAAAATTCAGCGCTGTTGCAACTTTGAATCCATATAGTTGGCAGCGCGAAGCGTTGAGCGCTGAATCAATCACGATGCCTGGTGAAGGAAATCGTTTGGTAGCGTGGCCCTATACGATGCGAATGGTCGCTAATCCGCTGGTGAACCAGGGTGCTGGCGTGTTGTTGACCAGCAGAGGGAAGGCCCGCCAGCTCGGGATCCCCGAGGAGCGCTTGATCTATGTATGCTGCGGCGCGGCTGCCGAGGAGCCTGCCGATTACCTGCATCGTGACGGATATGCCAGAACCCCTGCGCAGGAAACTGTGCTCGAAAGCATTTTGAAGCAGGTAGGCGATCTAGGTGCCTTCGAGCATCTTGAACTGTACAGTTGCTTTCCGGTCGTTCCGAAGATGGCCCGGCGCACGCTTGCGTTGCAAGCCGATGCGGCAATGACATGCACTGGAGGATTGAGCTTTTTCGGCGCTCCATTGAACAACTACATGTCACATGCAGCGGCGGGCATGGTCCGCGCGCTGCGTGGCCACCAGGATGCACGTGGACTCCTTTACGGACAAGGAGGCTACATGACCAAGCACCATGCCATCGTTCTTGCGTCCTATCCTCTTGGCACCGACCGACTGACCGACGGCTACAGCGTGCAGACTGAGGCCGATTCCCGACGAGGTGCCGTCCCCCCCCTGGTGATGGACTACGCTGGCCTGGCCAGCATAGAAACTCACACAGTGCTTTACGGTAAGGATGAAACTGTTCAGCACGGCGTCGTGATCGCACGTACACCCGATGGAGGGCGACTACTCGCGAAGGTTGAGGCCGAAGACTTCAGCGGAATTGCAGTGCTGACCGATGTGAATTGCTCGCCAATCGGGCGCGCTGGTCGTGTAGATCGAGGGGCCGACGGGTTGCCTGTCTGGAGGTTCGAAACATGACACAACCAAGCGAATCAAGTTTGCTCACCTATGAGCGTTACGACGGACACGTAGCTGTAGTAACGCTCAATCGGCCCGCTTCGCGCAATGCCATCAACGCCGAGGTGGCGCAGGCGCTTCACTCGATCGTGGAACGCACCGAGGCCGATCCCGATGTTTGGGTTGTGGTGCTCACAGGAGCCGGTGTGGACGTTTTCTGCGCAGGCGCAGATCTTAAAGAAGTGGCAGCAGGGAGAGCAGATAGCCTATTTACTGAATATGGCTTTGCAGGCTTCGTCTATGCGAATCGTCGGAAGCCCTGGATTGCAGCTGTCAATGGCAAGGCACTCGCTGGAGGCTGCGAGATCGTTCTGGCCTGTGACCTCGTAGTGGCGTCTTCCGAAGCTAGCTTCGGGCTTCCTGAGGTGTCTCGCGGCCTTCTCGCTGCTGCCGGTGGCGCATTCCGCCTTCCACGAGCCCTTCCGCGAAACGTTGCGATTGAACTTGTGATCACCGCTGACAGCCTGGACGCTCAACGAGCATCGGACTTGGGTCTGGTGAACCGCGTGGTTGCACATGATCAAGTTCTTGTTGAGGCCTTGGCTTTGGCGGCGCGCATCACACGCAACGCACCGGTGGCCGTTCGCGAAAGTTTGCAGGTTGCGCGGCGAGTACACGACCTCGATGAAATTTCGCTGCGGGAGCTCACTTTGGCCTGTCGCGACCGCGTTCGTGCCAGCGAGGATTACAGCGAAGGGCCACTTGCATTCATTGAGAAACGTGCGCCGCGCTGGACTGGACGTTGATGGATAACGCCCTCGCTCGTCGCGTCTGACGATTCGAGGTTTGGTACCTACCCATAGAGGTTGCATATGAACGAAGTCTTTATTTTTGACCATGTACGCACGCCACGCGGCAAAGGCCGCCCCGACGGTGCGCTCCACACCATTGCCCCTGTGCACCTTGCTGCGTCCGTACTGCGGGCATTGAAGGCTCGCAACCACATCGACCCCGAGGACATTGAGGATGTTGGGCTAGGCGTCGTGATGCCAGTGGGTGAGCAAGGCGCCGACATCACCCGCTTTGCACTGCTCCAAGCGGGTTATGGTGAGAACGTTGCTGGCTACCAGCTCAATCGGTTCTGCACTTCTGGACTTGACACCGTGAAGATGGGCTTCGGTCTGATCGCCTCTGGCCAGGCTGATGCGGTGATTGGAGGGGGTGTCGAGTCGATGTCTCGAGTTCCCATTGGATCAGACGGAGGAGCCACCTATACAGACCCTACATTAGGCCGCGATTACCCATACATTCCGAATGGCGTCTGCGCAGATCTGATGGCGACCCTTGATGGTTTCACACGTGAGGAACTCGATACCTATGGTGTCGAGAGCCAGCGTCGCGCCGCATTGGCGCAGTCGAGCGGCTGGTTCGAGCGCTCGTTGGTTCCAGTCCAAGACGCCTTTGGTAATGTGGTGCTGAGCCGCGACGAGGCGCTCAGACCTGGCACCACTTTGTCAGATCTTGCCAAACTCAAGCCAACTTTCGCTTCAGCCGGCGAAGCCGGATTCGATGCGATCGTGTTGCGGCGCTATCCACACTTGGAAGCAGTTCAGCACGTACATACGGGCGGCACCTCCAGCGGTATCGTCGACGGCGCCTGTGCCGTGTTGCTGGGGAGCCGTGCACATGGGTTGCGTCGTGGCCTGCAACCGCGTGCACGTATCGTGGCTTGCGCAACATGCGCCTCCGAGCCCCTTCTTAGCCTTGGAGGCCCGATACCTGTGACCGACAAAGTGCTGGCGCGCTCAGGGTTGAAGATTGACGACATTGATCTATTCGAGGTTAACGAGGCTTTTGCCGTGGTTCCCATGCGTTACATGCAGAACTACGGCATTGAGCGTGACCGTATCAACGTAAATGGTGGAGCAATTGCCTTGGGACATCCACTTGGCGCTACCGGGGCCATCCTGATCGGAACAGCGCTGGACGAACTCGAGAGACGGGGGCTTTCAAGGGCTCTGGTGACTCTGTGCGCAGCCGCCGGTCAAGCCACGGCCCTGATCATTGAACGTATCTGAGAGGCCGGCCATGACCAAGCATATTCAAATCGTCGTCGATGCCGAGGGCATTGCACTTATTTCCTTGGACGTTGCCGGGCGCAGCGTTAATGTCTTTACGCCAGAGTTCACACGCGAACTGAGGACCATCGTCGATGCTGTGACGAACCGCAGCGACATTCTGGGTGCGGTCGTCACATCTGGAAAGCCTGCAGGCTTCATGGCCGGGGCTGACCTTTTGGATTTCGTTAACGTGCACGACCGGGGTCTGTCACCACGCGACGCGGCAGGCCTCGTTGCCGACGCTGCCGCCACACTTCGCCAACTCGAGCGATGTGGCAAGCCCGTGGCCGCAGCCATCAATGGCTTCGCACTCGGCGGAGGGTTCGAGCTTTGTCTCGCCTGTCATTACCGCGTCCTTTTGGACGAACCTAAGACCGTCGTTGGCCTGCCCGAAGTGACCGTCGGACTCCTGCCAGCGGGTGGTGGCACACAGCGTTTGCCTCGCCTGTTGGGTGTTGCGAAGGCTTTGCCATTGCTCCTTTCCGGCCGACATGTGGGAGGCGCTGAGGCGCTGCAACTTGGACTGGTCGATGCGCTTGTGTCAGCGAACGATCTATTGCCTACTGCGCGGCGTTGGGTCCTTGCTCATCCTGGATATGTACAAATCTGGGATCGAAAAGGCTTCACGATCCCTGGCGGGGCCGGTGCACTGGCCTCCCATGCCAACGAAAGTTTTGGCGTCGGCATGGCGCGTATTCGGCGCGATACGCAAGACAATGAGCCAGCACCTGTAGCAGTACTGGCGAGCGTGTATGAGGGTACTTTGCTGCCGATTGATCGCGGACTGGCGATTGAGTCCGCGTACTTCGGCCAACTCCTCGCAGGCCCCGTTGCACGCAACTTGATGCGAACAATGTTCATCCACAGTGGTCCTGCTCGTAGACTGGCTCGGCGGCCGGAGGGTTTACCCAAGCACCCGGTGCGACGCTTGGGCGTTCTTGGCGATGGGCCATTGGCGACGACCATAGCAGTTTGGGCTGCGAATGTTGGCATAGATGTGGTTTCTCTGGACGTTGCTAACCCCAACGTGAACTACCAGGTGCTGCGCGGCTGTGACTTCATCGTGGATGCACTGATTGATGGCTTGCAATTGAAAACCTCAATCCGTCAACTCGCAGTGGAAGCGATTGGTCCTCTGGAGAGCGTCGTCTGGGCGTCTGCCGTCGTAGAGCAGACTTTGACAGATCAGGCGGCAAAGTGGCATCAACCAGAAGCACTTATCGGCATCCATCTACCCACTCCCGAGGGCAGCTCCAAACTGGTCGAGTTAGTGCAACACGCCACGACTTCGCATCAGACGTTGGCGCGCGCGTTTGACTTTGTCGCTCAATTAAAGAAGTTGCCCATCGTCGTCAACGACGGTCCAGGTGCTTATATTGGCCGATTGTCCCGTGCCTATATCGAAGAAGGTCAGGTCATGCAAGCTGAAGGTGTCATGCCCGCTCTGATTCAGAACGCCGCGCGCCAGGCCGGTTTTCTCAATCTGCCTTTATCAAATGCAGTTAGAGGTGATTCAGTGCCGCCGGCAATCGTGCAACCTTCCCTTGCTGACGTCAAGAACCGGCTTCTCTACGCCACCGCTCTGGAGTCGGTACGTTGCTTCGAAGCGGGAATCGTGACGGACCCCGCAGATGCAGATCTGGGTGCCGTATTCGCGCTGGGTTATCCGAAGTGGACCGGTGGAACCTTGTCATTCATTGAGACGGTAAGCCTGAAGGGCTTTGTTGATGAATGCGACCGCTTGGCCGGACTCTATGGCGACCGCTTCCACCCCTCAAAAGGATTGCGTGAAAGAGCCACTACTGGTCAGAAATTTTATCCCTCCATATAACCTATCGAGAACACCCTAATGGACTTCAACTTTTCCCCTGAACTGCGGAATCTGCAGGAAAAAACTCGCCGTTTCATCGCTGAGGCCGTTATTCCTCTGGAGAACGACCCGCGTCAGTCATCTCATGGACCTGATGAGACGCTGCGCAAGCAACTCGTGGGTTTGGCGAGAGATGCTGGGCTACTGACTCCCCATGCATCGATCGAAATGGGTGGCATAGGCCTCAGCCACGTGGCCAAGGCGCTTGTGTTTGAGGAGGCCGGCTATTCCTGGCTGGGCCCGACAGCGATGAACATTCATGCACCTGACGAAGGCAATATCCATCTGATGGAAGAGGTGGGAACTGCCGCGCAGAAAGAACGCTGGCTTCGCCCGCAAGTCGAAGGGCGTACACGCTCATGCTTTGCGATGACAGAACCGGATGGCGCCGGAGCAGACCCATCAATGCTTGCAACTACCGCTCGACTGGAGGGTGAGCACTATGTCATTGATGGCACCAAATGGTTCATTACTGGTGCCGATGGAGCCGACTACGCGATCGTGATGGCCCGTATGGAAGACGGCTCGGCGACCATGTTTCTGACTGACATGGACAGACCTGGCATAGCGCTGGAACGCAACATGGACGCGATGGACCGCTGCTTTACCGGTGGCCATGGTGTGCTGCGCTTTGAAGGACTGCGCGTCCCTGCTGCCGATGTGTTGGGCGAGGTAGGAAAGGGCTTTCGCTATGCCCAAGTGCGGCTGGCCCCGGCGCGACTGACGCACTGTATGCGCTGGCTAGGTCAGGCCAGGCGAGCGCACGACCTTGCTGTCGCCTATGCGGCCAAGCGAAATGCCTTCGGAAAGCCATTAGCCGAGCACGAGGGCGTTGGCTTCATGCTGGCTGATAACGATATGGACTTGCACACCGTGCGCTTGCACATTTGGCACACTGCTTGGTTGCTTGACCAAGGAGAGAAGTGCAACTTTGAGTCAAGCCGAGCCAAAGTGGTCTGCTCAGAGGCATTGTGGCGCGTGGTTGATCGTTGCGTGCAGATTTTGGGTGGCAGAGGTGTTACGACGGAATCCGCAGTGATGCGTATTTTCACTGATATGCGAGCGTTTCGCATCTATGACGGCCCAAGCGAAACGCATCGCTGGAGCATGGCGCGCAAGATCGTGAGCAAGGTCGGCGCTGCGAAATGAGCGGTGCTGCTAGCTTGGACACGACGTCCATTGCCGACTACTTGCAACGCCTGAGCCTGGGTGAGGGTCACCCCGTGCAATTGAGACCACTCTCTGGCGGACAGTCAAACCCGACATACGTGCTGACTTCCGGTGCGTGGCAGTGCGTGTTGCGCACGAAACCACCAGGCACCCTATTGCCCTCGGCACATGCCATCGACCGTGAGTATCGTGTGATGCAAGCGCTGCAGGATTCCGACGTGCCTGTGCCGAAAATGCTGGCGTACTGCGATGATCTTTCGGTGATCGGCCGTGAGTTCTACCTGATGGAACTTGTGCAGGGGAGGGTCTTGGTTGACCAATCATTGCCGGGTGTACTGCCTGAGCAGCGTGCCGCAATGTACGACGAAATGAACCGGGTTATTGCTGGATTGCATTCGGTGGATTACCGAGGTGTTGGATTAGAAAGTTACGGCAAACCGAGCAACTACTTCTCGCGCCAGATCGGGCGCTGGTCGCGGCAATGCCAAGCATCCACTTTGCCAGTGAGTCGTGAAATGCGATCATTGATGGATTGGCTGCCTGAACACATTCCTGCCGATGACGAGTCGACCCTTGTACATGGCGACTTTCGCTTGGACAACCTGATCTTCCACCCAACTGAGACGCGAGTGCTCGCGGTGCTGGATTGGGAGCTCTCGACCCTAGGCCACCCAATGGCCGACTTTGCCTACCATTGCATGGCTTGGCGCATTCCGGCGACGTTATGGCGCGGCGTTGGTGGTCTAGATCTCCAAGCCCTCGGCATCCCGAGCGAGGAGGAATATCTGCGACGCTACGAACAGCGCACCGGACGCTTGGCTGGTGAGCACTGGGAGTTTTACATGGCCTACAACCTGTTTCGCATGGCCGCGATCCTGTACGGTATCGGCGAACGTGCAGCACAAGGCAATGCCGCCGCGGGAAATGCGCTAGAGACGGCGGCCAAAGCCTCGCCCCTGGCTGAGATTGGCTGGCGCTGTGCACTTCGTCACGAGACCGGCTCACAACGCAATCCGTGATCGTTTGCCCAAATGCCATCGTCACTTGATCGTCTTTTCCGACGATGGAGCCCGTGTAGGCAGTGTCTAAAGTGATCCTGCGGATACAACGACAAAGTTTGACGTTGGCCGCCCACTCAATCAGTAACAGGAGACAAACAGATGGTCAACTTTCGAAGCTCAGCGCCAGATTCATGCAGACCCTTGGTAGTGCGAGGTGCCATGCTCCTCACGACGATTGCCATGAGCGCGTGTGGCGGTAGTAACAACTCACCAACCCCCACATCTGTGAAAATTTCCGACGCAGCCACGCGGTGCGCAGCGCTTGTGGGCACCACGGTCCCACCCAGTGCTTTCGCGTTACCTACGGGTGGAGCCAAGTTCACTGCGGCGGCTATTGTGCCGAGCGTGCCGGCGAGCGGCACAACTCCCGCTACGCCGGAGTATTGCAAGGTAACCGGTTCCATTGCCGCAGCATCAGCCAGTGATTCGTCCATTCTCTACCAGGTAAATCTGCCGAGTGAATGGAATTTCAAGACGGTACAGTTCGGTGGGGCAGGTACCAATGGCACTGTCATCACTGCTGAGGGCAATGTTGTCAACGCTGGGTCGGCAGTGACGCCGCTGCAGCGCGGTTTTGTGACCTTTGGAGGTGACTCTGGGCATCAGGGAGGGAGTGCAGAATTCTTCCTGAACGACACCGCAACGGCTAACTACGGCAAGCTGAGCGTCAAGAAGACCAAGGATCTGGCCACTGCGCTGATCCAGACCTATTACAAGACAGCTCAAAAACGCAACTACTACATTGGTGGCTCGAAGGGCGGACAGGAAGGATTGCATGCGGCCCAAAGCTACGCGGCCGATTACGACGGTGTGATGGCGTACTACCCCGCTGCCCAGTTCGGGTCGCTGGTGCTGTCATGGTATCGCTTGTGGGAAACGGCATACAGCACGCCCGGCGCTGCGCTCCTTCCTGCAAAAGTCACCCTGTTGCAGAATGCCGTTCGAACCGCATGTGACAATTTGGACGGCGTTGCAGACGGAATTGTGAGCAACCTGGAGGCGTGCAAGGTTGCGTTCTCGGTCCAGACGTTGCGTTGCCCGGGCGGCGCCGATACAGGTGATACCTGCCTCTCTGACAAGCAGATTGCCACACTCGACACCGGCGCTTCGCCGATGAACTTTGCCTTCCCGATGCCCAACGGCATCTCCAGCGTCGGGCCATGGCCGATGTACAACCTCGGCGATCTCAGCTTTATCTTTTCAGCCTCTGGACTTGGCACCGATTCGATCTACTACCTTGCTTTCCTTCCTGGCGATATCAAATACGCCTTCGTTGGCGATGCGAATGCGCCGGTTACGGGATTTGACTATCGGCTTTATAAGTCTCGTGTCGATCGGATGACCAACTTCTATGATGCCAGCAACCCGAACTTAGACAACTTTGTTAACAAGAACGGTAAGTTGTTGCTGGTCCACGGCACGACCGATTTGTTGGTCCCTACTTCAATGACTACTGCCTATTACAACAGTCTTGGTGCGCGCTACGGCAGCAAGCTGAAGGACTTCGCGCGTTACTACATTGCACCGGGTTTTGGACATGGATCCGGCGCCTTCACGCTCCAATGGGATTCGCTGACCGCCTTAGACACTTGGGTTGAAACGGGCAAGGCACCTGAAAGCCCCGTGGTCACAGATGGCGCAGCAACGACAAAAGGCCGGACCCGCCCTCTCTGCGAGTACCCGAGCTGGCCACGCTACAACGGAACCGGTGATGTGAACTTAGCTGCCAGCTACGCTTGCGTTGCGAGCTGATTAACGTTCACTTTCAAAGACACTGAAGGGGCCGCTGCATTTGTAGTCCCTTTGCAAGTGTTCGGCAC
This sequence comes from Akkermansiaceae bacterium, assembly GCA_026461385.1. Classification (GTDB taxonomy): domain Bacteria; phylum Verrucomicrobiota; class Verrucomicrobiia; order Verrucomicrobiales; family Akkermansiaceae; genus Luteolibacter. The sequence continues at coordinate 12,378 of JAPJNB010000221.1, read as the reverse complement.
CGCGGCTCTTATCGTGTGACCACAGGAGTGCGGCCTGAATTGGGCTCCCAATTTCATCTGCATCTCTTGTGAGATCGTGTGTCGGTGGACCTCTCGTCGCTTCCGACGAGTTGGCCGCGGTGTTCGGTAACTACGATTTGCTCGAAGCCTTCGTTGAGGGCTGCCCTCCTTGTTATCGCCCTCCTTTAGCCCAGCAAAGGTGACCTATGCAAATTCATGCTGCTCTAGCCCCCCGGGCAGGCGCTCCTTTCTTGACCCGCCTGCTTCAACTCGATGACCCGCGCCCGGACGAAGTTCTGGTGCGCATTGCAGGCGTTGGCATATGCCACACTGACCTGGTTGCTCAAGCGGGCATATGGCCGGTGGCTTTTCCTATTGTCTTGGGACATGAGGGTTCGGGTGTTGTCGAGCGCGTCGGCGAAAAGGTCACCAAGGTTAAGCCAGGCGACAGGGTCTTGATGAGCTTCTCGGCCTGCGGCCACTGCCCTAGCTGTGGTGATCACGAACCTGCATATTGCTACCAGTTGACTGCTCTCAATATCGGAGGACCGCGCGCCGATGGAACCCACACGCTGCACGATGGCGCGCAACCTGTGACCGGTAGCTATTTTGGCCAGTCGTCCTTTGCCACGCACTCCCTCACCCGCGAACGCAACCTCGTCAAGGTACCCGAGGCGGTTCCTTTGGATATTGCAGGGATCCTTGGGTGCGGCGTTCAGACCGGGGCTGGGGCCATTCTTCGTTCGATGGATTGCAGATCTGGCCGTTCCTTGTTGGTCATTGGGGGAGGCGCCGTGGGCTTGAGCGCGGTGATGGCTGCTAAGGTGCGTGGTCTCGGTCGCATTCTGCTAGCCGAACGTCTGGACAGTCGTCGCGATATCGCCATGGAATTGGGCGTTACCGACTTCGTCAATCCGCCCACGGGTGACCTTGCAGAAGCGGTCCTTGCTCTGCTCCCTGACGGAGTGGATTATGTGCTTGACACCACTGGGGTACCCACCCTAATTGAACAAGTGCCCCGGCTCATAGCGCGCCGCGGCACCTTCGGCTTTGTCGGCCTACCGCCAGGCAGCCACACTGGCATGAACTTGCCCTTTGGACTGATGGACGCAATGCGAAGGGGATTGACGCTGCGCGGAATCATCGAGGGCGACTCGGACATTGAAGGTTTCATCGAGTATCTGATGGATTTGTATCAGGCCGGACGGTTTCCCTTCGAAAAGCTGGTGCGCAAGTTCCCCATGCCAGAAATCAACAATGCGATCGAGGCGCAACACCGAGGCGACTGTGTGAAGGTCGTTCTCATTCCCTGACACAGATCACGTAGTGAACCTTTAGAGAAACTCATGCGAACTTACAACATGCTCATTGATGGCCGCCCTGTATCGGGAGAGGCTTCCATGCCCGTTATAGATCCAGCAACTGAGAACGAATTCGCCCGCGCTCCCGACTGTTCTGATGCTGAATTGAATGAAGCGATTGCTGCAGCGAGTCGGGCATTCAAGTCCTGGCGCCAAGTTGGTATTGAGGATCGTCGGGCGCTTGTTTCGCAAATGGCTGATCGCATTGAGCCCCATGTCCAGGACCTTGCCCGGCTTCTGACGCAGGAACAGGGCAAGCCGGTAGCGGTCGCGGTGCGTGAGTTCGATAGCACGTTACGCTTCATGAGAGGCCTGAGCACGCTGCAGTTACCCGAAACGATCAACGAGGATACATCCGTGAGGCGCAGTACCACGCGGCGAGTTCCAATCGGCGTGGTCGCTGCGCTTTCGCCGTGGAACTATCCAGTGCTGTTGTCGTGGTGGAAAGTGGTGCCGGCACTGCTCGCGGGCAACACAGTCGTTCTGAAGCCGGCGCCACAGACGCCACTGACTGTGCTCCGTATTGCCGAATTGATGGCTGACTTGCTGCCACCTGGGGTTCTGAACGTCATCAGTGGCGGCGATCACTTGGGACCCAAAATGACGGTGCACCCAGGCGTAAACAAGATCAGCTTCACGGGTTCTACCCCGACCGGTCGGCGCATCATGGAAAGTGCTTCCGGGACGCTCAAGCGGCTGACTCTGGAACTCGGCGGAAACGATGCCGCTATCGTGATGCCAGATATCGACATTGGCCTGGTTGTGCCCCAGCTGTTCTGGTCTGCCTTCACCAACAGTGGTCAACTCTGTGTTGCCACCAAGCGCCTTTACATTCATAGCAGCTGCTATCGTGAAGTGGCAGATGCATTTGTTGCTTACGCGCGCTCCGTGAAAGTGGGGCCTGGATTGGCGTCGGAATCCCAACTTGGGCCGCTGCAGAACGCCCGACAGCGCGAGCGCGTGCAGGCCCTTATCTCCGAGAGCAAGGCTCAAGGCCTGAAGTTGCTGTATGAGGGTGAGGTACCTGGCGGCCCAGGCTTCTATGTGCCGATTACGCTTTTTGACAATCCCCCAGATGACTCCAAGTTAGTAGTCGATGAACCGTTCGGTCCTGTACTGCCGCTGTTGAGCTTCGATACTGTGGATGAGGTAGTTGCACGTGCCAACGCCAGCGAATACGGCCTGGCCGGTTCGGTGTGGTCTCGCGACGAGGCGCTCGCGCTTGACATTGCTTCACGGCTTGAGACCGGAACTGTCTTCATCAACGAACCACATTACCTATCTCCACACGCCCCCTTTGCTGGCCATAAGCAGTCGGGCCTGGGCATCGAGAACGGCGTGGACGGCCTGCTGGAATTCACTGAGCCGCAAACTTTAATGTGGCGCAGGAGTTAGAAGCCTCTTTTGAAAGGAAGCTATGTCGATATTGAATGGGGGTTGCCTTTGCGGCAGCGTTCGCTACACCGTGGTCGTGCCACCGAAGTCGGTGTCCTTGTGCCACTGCCTCAATTGCCGGAAGCAGTCGGGATCGAATCGATCGATGAACTGGCTCGTGCCGGTCGACGATCTCATGATTACCGGTGAGCTGTCCACCTATCGGGATACCGGTGACTCTGGCAAACCGGTCTTGCGGCAGTTCTGCGGACAGTGCGGATCACCGATAAGAACGCTGGCCGAAGCACTTCCCGGCCTGGCGGTTCTGAAGGCCGGCACGCTAGACGAGGCATCACCCGTCCCTCCCAACTATGCGCTGTACACGGTCCGTGCAGCATTTTGGGAAACCCAAGGGCTAAGTTGCGCGACCTTCGAGCGCATGCCCACGCCGCCTTCCGCTGCAAGCGCTCTATCCTCTGGCGAGTAGGGCACTCCCCTTGACATATCCCGAGCGACCATTGCAGGGCAGCGTGCTTCACTGGCGCGATGGGCACATCGCGCATATCCGTTTTAATCGACCAGCTGCACTGAACGCGCTGAACGTTCCGATGACTGAGGCCTTCCACCAGGCTTGCCGCTGCGTTGAAGCGGACCCGCTGGCGCGCGTGCTCGTGCTATCGGGCGAAGGCCGTGCGTTCCAAGCCGGCGGTGATGTTGCGGCGATGGTGGCGTCGCCCGAGGCTGTGGCGGCGGCACTCATCGAACACATGCATGGTGCCATTCAGACGCTGAACCGCCTGCGGTGCCCGATCATCGCGCAGGTGCAAGGCGCCGCTGCAGGTGCGGCGATCGGACTTCTGATGGCCAGCGACCTCGTCGTGGCATCCGAAAATGCGCGCTTTAGCCTAGCCTTTCCGGCGCTGGGGGCCAGCGCCGATAGCAGCAGTACCTGGGGACTACCGCGTATGCTTGGCCTTCGGCGTGCTTTGCAGTTTGCCCTGCTGGGCGAAGCCCTCGATGCGCAGCGCGCACTGACGTGGGGGCTCGTCTCAGAAGTGGTTCCGGCTTCGGAGCTCTCTACGACTGTTGAGCAGTGGTCGTCTAAGATTGCCGCCTCGTCGCCACTTGCGCTGGGCGCCATCAAGAAGCTACTGCGCAGTGCGCTTGATCATCCGTTGGCCGAGCATCTTCTCGCCGAGGGGAGCGCATTTCAAGAGTGCGCCCGCACTGAGGATTTCAAGGAAGGCTGCGAAGCCTTCCTGGCCAAACGTTTTCCGAAATTCGAGGGGCGATAAATGAATGGTGCTAGCGCACTCAGGCGGGCCAGTACCGCTTGCGGACCTCGCCCTTAAGGAGTTTGCCAGTTGGGGTGCGTGGCAATGTGTCGACGAAGTCTACGCTTCGCGGCAACTTGTATGCCGCCACGCGGCTGCCGGCAAACTCGACAATGGCCTCGGCCAGTTTCACGCTAGGTTCATGGCCCTCTGCTAGCATCACCACAGCTTTGACCTGTTCGCCCATCTCTGTGTCGGGCACGCCGACCACAGCCACATCGGCAATGGCCGGATGCAATGCCAGCGCGTTCTCCACCTCCTGCGGGTAGATATTCACCCCGCCTGAGATGATCATGAAGGCCTTGCGATCCGTTAGGAAGAGATAGCCTTCTTCGTCCACATGTCCGATGTCGCCGACAGCCGTCCAGGTTGGATGGGCTGGGTGCTGCGTCGAGCGTGTCTTGTCCGGGTCGCCGTGGTACTCGAAGGGCAGGGTTTCCCGTTCGAAATACACGACCCCGTCGCGCGCGGCTTCGAGCTCGTTCCCTTCGTCGTCGCAGATGTGGATCTTGCCAAGCACTGCTCGCCCCACGGACCCCGGTTTCTTCATCCATTCTTCAGGCCCGACGACGGTCATACCGTTGAGCTCGGTGCACGAGTAATACTCATGGAGAACCGGGCCCCACCAGTCCATCATCGCCCGCTTGACCTCGACCGGACATGGTGCGGCGGCGTGAATGGCCATCTTCAGGCTTGAGACGTCGTAGCGCTTCCGAATAGGATCGGGTAGCTTCAGCATACGCACGAACATCGTGGGCACCCACTGGGCGACATTGACCTTCCAGCGCTCGATCGCCTCCAAAGCGGCCTCGGGGTCAAAGCGATCCATGATGATGGCGGTGCCTCCCAAAGCCTGAACCGTGGCACAGGTTCGCAGCGGCGCTGCGTGGTACAGCGGCGCCGGCGAAAGGTAGACGGTGTCTGACGAGAAGCCGAAGACTCCTCCAAACATCGCCACCATGGTGTCACCCGGTTCCGATACGGCGCGCTCGGGCAGCTGTTGCCGGACACCTTTGGGCCGTCCAGTGGTGCCGGATGAATAGAGCATGTCACCGCCACGCGGCTCATGCGCCGGTCGTTCGTTCGATGCTCCAGCTATGAGAGCCTCCAGAGACAAGTAGCCAGGCCAGTCAGAGGCGAACGCGACCTGGTGGCCGAGTCCGGTGACACCGGTGAGGGCATCGATCGCTTCCTGCGAAACATCGCCAACGAATGCGACGCGGGCCCCAGAGTTTTCGAGGATGTACTGGATCTCATCAGCGCGGAGCCGGTAGTTCACGGCCGTGAGGTACAGGCCCGTCCGCTGTGCCGCCCAGTAGATGTCGAAAACGCGCGCATCGTTGTCGGCGATGAGCGCGATCACATCGCCGCGACGCAGGCCGATGCTACGCAACCAGTTCGCCAGTCGAAGCGATCGGTCTTCCAGCTCAGCGTAACTCACCTGCTGACCCGTTGCAGCCATCAACACGGCCGGCTTGTCTGGAGTAACTGAAGCATGGATTGCTGGATACATGAGCTTCTACAATTCAGAGTCGTCGACGTTCTGTTCAAACACTGATGAGGCGTGTCCTTATACGGGCAGGTCCTTACGGCGTGCAAGGCTTGATTTGACTTTTGCCAGCAGGCCCATCACACCGCCGGGCATCACGAAGATGAAGAGGATGAGCACAACGCCATAGACACCCCATGCGGCGTCCTTAGATACCTTCTCCGCCATGTTGGGCACGAACATGATGAAAGCTGCTCCAAATGCTGCGCCCCACAACGTGCCTACCCCGCCTACGACAACGCCTACGAGCAGAGAGATCGACAAAAACATGGTGAACGAGTCGGGCGACACGAACTGGACCGCCAGTGCGGACAGACCACCGCCAATGCCGGTAAAGGCCGCCGAAATCCCAAATGTCATCGACTTGTAGTGCCGGTTGTCCACGCCCATCGATTCCGCGGCCATCTCGTGGTCCCGGATGGCACGGATCGCGCGCCCGGTGCCGCTGTCGATCAGGTTTCGTGCAAGCCACATGAGCACGGCTGCCACGGCTAGCGTGAACAGGTAAAACCACTGGTCGGCAGTGAGCGGCAGTCCGAAAGGTGCCTCGGGCTTGGTCAGCACGATGCCCCCCACGCCGCCCGTCCAATGCTCAAGGTGCTTGTACTTGAGCAACTGCGGCGTCACCACACCCAAGGCAAAGGTGGCGAGTGCGAGGTACAGTCCCTGGAGCTTGAGGGCCGGTCGACCAAAGGCGTAGCCGGCGGCGAGGCAGACGATCCCGCCAACAGGCACCGCCAGCCAGTAAGGTGTCGATGCTTTGTCCATAAGCACGCCCACCGTGTAAGCGCCAATGGCGAAGAAGGCACCGTGCCCAAGCGAGATCTGCCCGTTGTAACCGGTTAGCAGGTTCAGACCCACGAGCGCGATGGCATAGGACAGCAGCATGGTGGCTTGGAAGAGCACGTAGCCCTTGACCATAAACGCCAGTGCGATGGCCAGCGCCAGGAGCACGAGGATTCCTGCAAGTCCCAAATAGGAGCGGGATGTTGTCGCCGCCCCTGCGCTGATGACAGACGATGCGGTGGAGGAGGTAGTAGAAGTGGTGGTCATGTTTTGCATGGGATGGACATCAGACACGTTGAACGATGTGCCGACCGAGGAGCCCCGCGGGCCGGACCACCAGGACGACGATGATCAGCACCAGTGCGACCGACAGCTTGAGCTCTGTGCCAACGATGTAGGTCCCAATCAGGTTCTCCAGTACGCCGACCAAAAAGCCGCCCAGGATGGCACCGACCGGGTTGTCGATACCGCCGATCAGGGCGCCCGCAAACGCGTAAATCAACACCCCAGTCATCATCCCAGGGTCGAGAAATACCACTGGCGCGACCATCATCCCAGCGACTGCGCCGATGGCGCCGGCCAGACCCCAGCCCAGCATGAGCATCCTCCCCACCCGAATGCCGAGCAGGCGCGACGACCCCGGGTTCTGCGCCGCTGCCCGCATCGTCAGACCCAGCGTGGTAAACCGAAAGAAGGTGAACAAGAGCGCCACGATGCACATCGCCACGAAGATCGTCCCCACCTGATGCGGCGACATCATGGACCCGCCGAACCAGGCATCCTTAGGAAACGGGCTCGGAAACTCTTTGATCTGGGTGCCGAAGATCCAGCCCGCCAGGCTGTGAAACACCATGAGCAGTCCGATGAAAACGACGACCACACTGAGCTCGGGGGCCTTGTGCAGGGGCCGAATGACGGCGAACTCAAGCACGGCGCCCATCCCGAACGAAATCACGACCGTTGCGCCGAACGCCACCCAGTAGGGCAGTCCAGCCTGGATAAGCGCCCAGGCAATGAAGGTCGAGAACATCGCCATCTCCCCCTGCGCGAAGTTCACGTGGTGTGTAGCCTGGTAGATCATCACCAAGGCGAGAGCCAGGCACGCATAGATGCCTCCCGTGGACAGGCCGGCCATCAACTGCTGGACAAAAGTTTCCATCATCATTCTCCAAGGTAGGCGCGACGCACGGCGTCATCGTTGCGCATGTCGGCGCTGGTGCCGTGCTTGACGATGCGGCCCGTCTCCAGCAGGTAGGCTGTGTCGGCGAGTTCAAGCGCGGCCCGCGCGTTCTGCTCGACGATAAGGATGGATACGCGCTCTTCCGAGCGCACGCGGCGCATGATGTCGAAGATGTCCCGCACCACCAGGGGTGCGAGTCCGAACGACGGCTCGTCCAGCAACAGCAACGATGGACGCCCCATGAGCGCACGGGCAATCGCCAGCATCTGCTGCTCGCCGCCGGAGAGCGTGCCTGCCTGCTGCGCGCGCCGTTCCTTGAGGCGTGGGAAGTAGCTGTACATGCGCTCAAGGTCTTCCAGTACCGCTGACCGATCGCGCCGGGCATGCGCACCCAGCCGTAAGTTCTCCTCGGCAGAGAGGCCGAGGAAGGTGCCGCGGCCGTCCGGAACATGCCCGACTCCGGCCATGGCGATCTGTTCGGTTGAGTAGTTGTCGATGCGCTCACCGCGGAACGTGACGCTGCCGCCGATACGGACCAGGTGCTTGCAAATGGACCGAAGCGTCGTGGTCTTGCCCGCGCCATTGGCACCCAGCAATGCTGTCACCTGGCCTTCTTCGACGTTCAGGTCGATGCCGTGCAGCACTTCGGTAGAGCCATACCAGGCCTTCAGGCCTTGCACTTCGAGCAATCGGGTCATGCTGCCTCCTTTTGTTCTTCACCCAGGTAGGCACGAATGACCTCGGGGTGTTGGCGTACTTCGGTGGGCGTGCCGTCAGCGATCTTCTTGCCGAAGTTGAGTGCGACGATTCTGTCGCACACCCCCATGACCAGCCCCATGTGATGCTCCACGAGCAGGACGGTTAGATTTAGGCGCTGGCGAATGTCCAGGATCAGATCGCCCAGGCCATTCAGCTCTTCATGGTTGAGTCCGCAGGCCGGTTCGTCGAGCAACAGCAGGGACGGCTCGCAGGCAAGGGCGCGGGCGAGTTCCACGCGCTTCTGGGTGCCAAAAGGCAGGTCGGCCACAATGGTATTGGCGAAAGGACCCAGGCCCAGCAGTTCGATCGATTCTTCTGCACGTTCTAAGGCCGCGCGCTCCGATCTGACCGCAGCCGGCAGGCGCAGGATGTCGCGCAAGAAGCCAGCTCGATGGTGGGCATGTGTTCCCACCAGCACGTTGTCTCGCACAGTCATCGTGCGGAATAGTGCAAGGTTCTGGAACGTACGCCCGACGCCCATGGCGGCGATCCGGTGACGTGGCTGATCCGACAGCACCTGTCCGTCGAAGTGGATTGATCCTTCGTCGCAGCTGTAGAGCCGGGACAGGCAGTTGAACAACGTGCTCTTGCCGGCCCCGTTGGGTCCGATGAGGCCTCTCACCTCGCCACGTCGCACGTCGAAGCTAACGCCGTCCAGGGCCACGATGCCGCCGAAGCGCACGGACACGTTGTCGACTTGCAGCAGCGGCTTGTCTCCAGTTTTATTTTGATTCATTTGCGTTTTCCGGTGACCCGCGCCGATGGGAGCAGGCTTGTCTGTCAGAAGATGTCGATGATGGTGAAAATCGCCATGTCACCTCCCTCGCACAAGTTTGTCAGCCCGTAGTGGCCGACAGTAGCGCGCCTAATGGTGACGATGAAGGCTTCAACCATATTCCTTTCCTCGTTGAAGTTTCAGCGCGGTGCCATGCGAATGGCGCCGTCCAGGCGAATGCACTCGCCGTTCAGATAACTGTTAGAGGCGATGGCCTCTACCATCGCAGCGTACTCGGCGGGTTTGCCCAGGCGGCGGGGGAAAGGAACCGATTGCGCAAGTGCCGTGAGCACGTTTTCTGGCAGAGCCATCAATAGTGGCGTCTCGAAGAGGCCGGGCAGGATTGTGTTGACTCGAATGCCTTCGCCCATCAGGTCACGAGCCATAGGCAGCGTCACGCCCAAGAGGCCGCCTTTGGAGGCGCTATAAGCCGCTTGACCCACCTGACCATCCTGCGCAGCGACGGAGGCAGTGTTGACGATGAGTCCGCGCTCACCACTGTGATGTTCGTCGATTAATGGGTCCAGCGTCAGCATGCCTGCCGCCGACTTGGCTGCACAGCGGAATGAACCTATCAGGTTGACTTGGATCGTCTGCTCGAACTTCTCGATGGGAAAGTGCGAAATGACGCCAGTTTTCTTGTCACGGCTGGCAGTCTTGTACGCCGGCCCGATGCCGGCGCAATTCACAAGGATACGCTCCTGCCCGTTGCCAGCACGTGCCTTTGCGAAAGCAGCATCGACCTGGTCGTCACGAGTGACGTCAACTTTGCAGAACACGCCACCAAGCTCATCTGCGAGTTGTTCGCCCAGTTCGGAGTTGAAATCGAAGAGTGCGATCTTGACACCAAGAGCGGCTAGGCGGCGGGCTGTCGCTGCGCCAAGGCCTGAAGCACCGCCGGTTATCACGGCTGAAGTTGACGAATTAAGTTGCATCTGGGTCCTGATGGAATTAAACATGAAGACTTTAAAGTCGCCTTGGTTCTGCTGAGATCGTCGGAATAGACGAGCGATTGGTGGTGCGACCGCAAAGCATGCCAACTCGTCGCTTTAGACGATGAGATGGGTCGAGGGACGGATCTAGCATTTAGGAGTGTTCACCAAGCGCGTCGCTTTCGGTGGCATCACAACTTCAACTCACAGGAGACAACATGACTGTTCAAAACTCTCGCCGCTTACTGCTGGCAGGCTTTGTCGCCAGCCTAGCCATGGCTACAACAGCTCAAGCGCAAAAGCGCTATGACACCGGAGCCACTGATACCGAAATCAAAATCGGAAACATCCATCCGTACTCAGGCCCGGCGTCTGCCTACGGCACAATCGCTAAGGCCGCAGGCGCTTACTTCACCAAAGTCAATACCGAGGGCGGCATCAACGGTCGGAAGATCAATTTCATTTCGTATGATGATGCTTACTCGCCAGCCAAGACGGTGGAGCAGGCCCGCAAACTTGTTGAGCAGGACGAGGTGCTTGCCATTTTCCTGCCTTTGGGCACTTCGCAAAACCTGGCAATCCAGAAATACATGAATGCCAAGAAGGTCCCGCAGCTCTTCGTGGCGACCGGCGCAACACGTTGGGGCAATATCCAGGAAAACCCTTGGACGATTGGCTGGCAGCCGACCTACCAGTCCGAAGCCCGTGCGTATGCCCAGCACATCCTGAAGAACTCTCCTAATGCCAAGATCGCTGTTCTGATGCAGAACGACGATTTCGGCAAGGACTATCAAAAGGGCCTGCTGGATGGCCTTGGCGACAAGGCCAAGTCCATGATTGTCACGACCCAGACCTATGAGACGAGTGACCCGACGATCGACAGCCAGATTGTGACGATGAAAGGCACTGGCGCCGACACCCTGATCATTCTTGCTACGCCGAAGTTCGCTGCGATGGCGATCAAAAAGGCGGCAGAAGTTAACTGGACGCCTGCGCGCTACCTTTCCAACGTTTCCAACTCCGTGGGATCGGTCTTGAAGCCGGCCGGACTGGATGCTTCTAAGGGCCTTTACAGTGCAAACTACCTGCGCGATCCGACCGACCCGGCAGTCCAGACCACGAAAGAGTACCAGGATTTCTCCGCTTTCATGAAGCGGTATTACCCAGGTGGCGACTCTACGGACGTGCTCAATTTGATCGGGTACTCATCCGCGCAGACGCTTGTGCAGACGATCAAGCAGGCGGGCGACAACCTGACCCGCGAGAACCTTATGAAGCAGGCGTTGAGCTTGAACATGACTCTGCCAATGCTCTATCCGGGCATTAATGTCTCGACCAGCGCTAGTAACGCTTACCCGGTTGAGCAGTGGCAAATGATCCAGTTCAATGGCACCCGCTACGAGTCGACGGGCGGCATCCTTGGCGGAGGCCGATGAGCTATATGGCCTGACAACGGTGGCGGCCCGGTGAAAACCTGGCCGCCTGATTTTTTAATGATTCAATATGCACCGGGGCGACGGATGTGTATCTACGCGCAGATCCGTCAGCGCCCTGAACATAGTTAGGGTGATGTTCGCTACATACAGCTGACGTAAATCGCTCAGTTGCTCGATGAAATGATCGAGCAGTGCTACCTCCGCTTTTCGGGTCGTCACCCCTCTGTCCGGTCGCCTTGCTTGAGGGGCTCAAAAAGGTTCTCATTCAGACATTCCGCAGGAGAATGGTTTCGACCATTCGAAATTTCCACCGTATTGCGATTTCGGCTAATCTAACCACTTAAGTCAGTCGGAAATCACAAGTCAGCGGTCAGCACATTCCGAGCTTCGCTTTACCGGACAAAGTTGAGATTCGCTTATCGCTCCTGGCCGTTAGCGGTTCTCTTACTCTGCAAGCCGATGACCGCTAACGCTGCAAAGCAGCCCATTCATATCCAGGCCAACTCACCAATTCCAAAGCGTCCCATCCTGCTGCAGCCGGTTCACCGGCAAATAAGCGCGCTGGTACGGGTACTTGGCAGCCAGCTTCTCGTCGATGTCCACCCCGTGACCAGGTGACTCGCCGCAGTGCATCATGCCGCGCTCGAAGCGGTAGTCGTGCGGGAAGAGCAAGAGCATTTCTTCGCTGTGCGGCATGTACTCTTGCACGCCAAAGTTGGGCACCCAGGTGTCAAAGTGCAGGGCCGCGCCCATGCACACGGGCGACAGGTCGGTCGCGCCGTGGCAGCCGGTGCGCACTTGGTAGAGGCTGGCCAAGTCGGCGATGCGGCGCAGGTGCGTGATGCCGCCTGCGTGGACCACGGTGGTGCGGATGTAGTCGATCAGCTGCTTT
>JAPJNB010000220.1 GCA_026461385.1 Akkermansiaceae bacterium | reverse complement strand
TAGCCGACCTGCCAGACGGGGTTCCCCTGCGCAACATCGCCAAGGTCGGCGTGATTGGTGCCGGCACCATGGGCGGTGGCATCAGCATGAATTTCCTGAGCGTGGGCATTCCGGTGGTGCTGCTTGAAACCCAGCAGGACGCGCTCGATCGGGGTCTTGCAACGATTCTCCGCAACTACGAGAACTCGGCCAAGAAGGGCAAGCTGACGGCGGCGCAGGTGGAACAGCGCATGTCCTTGCTGACGCCCACACTGGATTACGCCGCGCTGGCGGACGCAGATCTCGTGATCGAAGCGGTGTTCGAGAACATGGATGTGAAGCAGAAGGTCTTCAGCCAATTGGACAAAGTCTGCAAGCCTGGCGCGGTCCTGGCGTCGAACACTTCCTATCTGAACATCGACACGATCGCTGGCTTCACGACGCGCCCGCGCGATGTCCTCGGCCTGCATTTTTTCAGCCCCGCCAACGTGATGCGCCTGCTGGAAGTGGTGCGTGGCGCACAGACTGCGCCCGACGTGCTAGCTACCAGCATGGCGTTGGCACGCAAGATAGGGAAGATCGCTGTTGTCTCCGGCGTCTGCGACGGCTTCATCGGTAACCGGATGCTGGCTCCCTATGGCGCCGCAGCCCAAGGGCTCATCAACGCGGGTGCTTTGCCACAACAGATCGACGGCGCGCTGCAAAAGTTCGGCATGGCCATGGGGCCGTTCCGCATGGGGGACCTCGCCGGCCTGGATATCGGCTGGGCCACGCGCAAGCGCAAGGCGGCGGAGGCCGGAACGCCTTTCCGACCGATCGCCACAGACAAGTTGTGCGAGGCGGGGCGTTTCGGCCAGAAGACCGGCGCCGGGTGGTACCGCTACGAGGCCAGCAAGCGGGATCCGATCCCCGATCCCGTGACCGAGCAGATGATCACCGAGTACCGTGCCGCCAACGGCATCACGCCGCGCAAGATTGGAGACGCCGAGGTGGTGGAGCGGGCCATCTTCGCCTTGATCAACGAGGGCGCACGCATCCTGGAGGAAGGCATTGCCGCCCGCGCCAGCGACATCGACCTGGTGTACCTCAACGGTTACGGGTTCCCCCGACACCGCGGTGGGCCGATGCTGTATGCAGACACCGTGGGGCTGCCCAATGTCGTGCGGGCCCTGAAACGATTTGCCGCCGAACCCGGCGCCGATCCGTCGTGGGAGCCAGCGCCCTTGCTGCTCCAACTGGCCGAACATGGCAAGACCTTCAACTGACATCCCCGAGGACACCAAACACCATGACCGACGTTGCCATTGTCTCCACAGCCCGCACCGGCCTGGCCAAGAGCTGGAAGGGCGCCTTCAACATGACCTATGCACCCACGCTGGCTGCGCATTCGATCCAGCATGCTGTTCAGCGCGCCGGCATCGATCCCGCCGAGGTGGAGGACGTGATCCTCGGCGCTTCGCTGCTGGAAGGCACTACCGGCGGGAATGTGGCCCGCATTGCGGCATTGCGCGCAGGATTGCCGGTCACCACGGGTGGTGTCTCGATCAACCGCTTCTGCTCCTCGGGGCTGCAGGCGATCGCCATGGCGGCGCATCGCATCATTGTCGACAAGGCGCCCGTGATGGTGGCCGGCGGTGTTGAAAGCATTTCCTGCGTGCAGAACGAGGTCAATATGCATATGCGGCGCGACCCTGCCATGCAGGAGATGAAGCCCGAGATCTACTGGAACATGCTGCAGACGGCTGAGCAGGTGGCCACGCGGTATGGCATTTCCAGGGTGGACCAGGACGCCTATGGCGCCCGCAGCCAGCAACGTGCCGCCGCGGCCCAGGCCGCGGGCAGATTCGCCGACGAGATTGTCCCCATGACCACCGTCATGGGCGTGGTGGACAAGGGCACCGGCCGCATCACCCGCAAGGAAGTGACCATCGCGGCCGACGAAGGCATCCGCGCCGACACCACGCTGGAAGGGGTTCGCAAGATTCGGTCCGTGACGCCGGGTGGGACCGTCTCAGCCGGCAATGCCAGCCAGTTCAGCGACGGTTCCTCCGTCTGCGTGCTGATGGATGCCAAGCTGGCGGAAAGGCGCGGTATCGCGCCCCTGGGCCTGTTCCGCGGTTTTGCCGTGGCCGGCTGCGAGCCGGACGAGATGGGCATCGGCCCGGTCTTCGCCATTCCACGCCTGCTGGAGCGCGCCGGCCTGAAAGTCAGCGATATCGGACTGTGGGAGCTCAATGAAGCGTTCGCGGTGCAGGTGCTGTATTGCCGCGACAAGTTGGGCATCCCGGACGAACTTCTCAATGTCGACGGTGGCGCCATTGCCGTCGGGCACCCTTATGGAGTGAGTGGTTCGCGCTTGACCGGCCATGCGCTGATCGAAGGCAAGCGCCGCGGCGCGAAGTACGTGGTGGTGACCATGTGTATCGGGGGTGGGCAGGGCGCCGCGGGCTTGTTCGAGGTCGTCTGATCAGCCATGCAGACTGGACACAATGTCTACGCCCGGCTCTTCGACCTAGAGCCGATGATCGGACGCGAGATCGGTGTCAGCGATTGGTTGTTGATCGACCAGCAACGCATCGACATGTTTGCCCAATGCACCGGGGATCTGCAGTGGATCCACATAGACCCTGATCGAGCCGCGACGGGCCCTTTCGGCGGGCCGATTGCCCATGGTTTCCTGACCTTGAGCCTGTTGCCGATCCTCAGTGCCAGCGCCGTGCGCATCGAAGACGTCACGATGAGCGTCAACTATGGCTTGAACCGCGTCCGGTTTCCGTCGCCGCTTCCGGTCAACAGCCGTGTGCGCGGACGCGTCTCTGTTATGTCCTTCGAGCGATTGAATCCTGGTGCGCAGATCGTCACCAAGGTGACGGTGGAGCGGGAAGGTCACGAAAAGCCGGTCTGTGTTGCGGAGGCCGTGAGCCGACGTTACACGTGAAAACGGAGCGCAGAATAACCGGGATTCATGTGGAACTATGAGGCGGAAGACGTGACGGAAACCATGTGTTCGCACGCTCCTCCGTGAATACCGTCGCTTCATCGCATATGCGATGGAACGAAACCACTTGGTCTCGCACACTCTCATAAATCCATCACTCGCTATCCAAAGACCATGCAACAGATCAAACTCGGCGAAGTCCGGATCTCCAGCCTCATCGAACGCGACGGGCCGGTGCGAACGGCGCTTGCCATGTTTCCTGACGCCACACCCGAGCGCGTGGCGCGCGCGTTGTCCAAGTTGCCGGGATTCACGTACGACGCAAAGACGGAGATGCTGGTCATCACGTACCAGACGTTCATTCTGCGTACACCTACCTGCACCGTTCTGATCGATACCTGCGTGGGAGAACACCCGGGCTACCATGAGTCGCTGAACTACGACAAGACGCCCTGGATGCGTGCGCTCGAGGCACATAATCTCACTGTCGAAGACATCGACTACGTCTTCTGCACCCACCTGCACATCGACCATGTGGGCTGGAATACGCGCCTCATCGACGGCCGGCACGTGCCCACGTTTCCGAACGCGAAGTACGTGTTTTCCCGCCGCGAGTATGAACACTGGAAGACCCACGAAAGTGGTGCTGTCGGCCCATCGTTCGCCGCTTGCGTCACGCCAATTGTCGAGGCCGGACAGGCGCTGCTCGTCGATGACTCGTTCATGCTGAATGACCAGCTGTCGCTGGTGCCCGCTGCCGGCCATTCGCCCGGGCATGTATGTGTCAGCCTCAAGTCGCAGGGTCAGCACGCCTTGTTCTGCGGCGACATGATGCACAACGCGATCCAGTGCATAGAACCCGGGTGGAGCACCAAGCTCTGTTCGGACCCGGCAGGCGCTGCTGCGACGCGTCGGCGATTCTTCGCGCAGTATTGCGAATCCGATACCCTGTTCATTCCGACACACTTTCCCGCCCCGACGGCCGGCCATGTGCGGGCTGATGGCGACGCCTACCGCTTCGATTTCCTTCCTTCTCTCTGACTGGTACGAGGCATCATGTCCGATTCCATCAAGCACCTCCGTATCGGTGCACCTGCGCTCGACGATCTCGGGCCCGATGAGCGCGCCATCGTGCAGGGGGCCATCAACAAACTGGGCGGGCCCTTCGGCCCCAGGATGCCGTTGCTCCACAGTCCTGAAGTGGCTATCGCATGGAGCCAGTTGGGCCGAGCACTGAAAAAATCCGAGCTAAAGGACGCCTGGCGTGAACTCGCGATCCTGGTGGTGGGCCAGCATTGGCAGGCCGACTTCGAGTGGCATGCGCATGCCTCGAGAGCCGCCGCTGCGGGTATGACGACCGAGCAGATCAGCGTGATCAAGAGCGGGCAGACGCCAGTTTTCGATGACAAGGCGACGCGTCAGGTGCATGCATACTGCCGTGAACTCGTGCACACCAAACAAGTATCTGACAGCACCTATGACGAGGCCAGACACCTTCTCGGTGACAAGGTGCTCGTGGAACTCACGGCACTGCTTGGCCACTTCACCAATGTGGCCATGACCTTGAATGCGCACCATGTTCAGTTGCCGCCGGGTATCCCCTCTCCCTTCGCCGGACAAGTGCGCGACCAAGCCGTGCCTCAAGCACCGCACACCAAATGGATCGAGAACGATGGAGTATGTCTGCGTTACCGGCTGCGTCCCGGCACCGGTCCGACTTTGGTTTTCGTGCACGAGCTGGGCGGTACGCTCGAAAGCTGGGACGCCTGCATAGGCTTCCTGAAGCCCGGCAGAAGCATCCTTTCTTTTGAGTGGCGCGGAGCAGGCCTTTCATCGAAGCTGCGTCAGCCGGCGAGCTTCGACCAGTTGGTGGATGACGTGCATGACGTGACAGCCACGGCCGGTGTATCGGGTCCCTTGATCCTCATCGGTGTTGCAGCCGGCGCAGCGGCGGTGTTGGGATGCGCGGCACGCCATCCCGAGCAGGTTGCTGGTGTCGTCGCTCTTGTACCGGCGCTGGGAACTCCAGCCGACAAGCGCGACGCGACGCTGCGATTCGCCGATCGGATCGAGCGCGAAGGTATGCAGGTCATGGCCGGCATGGAAAGCACCTATCCGAAGAAGCTGCGAGAGCAGCAACCGGAGCGGTGGAACGAGTTCAGTGCGCGACATCTTGGCAATGATCCGGTCAGTTATGCCCATCTGTTGCGCATGGTGATGGATGTCGATCTTTCCGAAGACGTGAAGCGGGTCCAGTGTCCCGCGCTCGTGATCGGTGGTTCCTACGATATCCGTCCCGTCTCGATGATGCAGGCGCTCGCATCCCAGTTGCCCAACGGCAACTTCCAGGAAATCGCGGCCGGGCACTTCATGTCGGCGCAGGTCCCCGACTTG
>JAPJNB010000219.1 GCA_026461385.1 Akkermansiaceae bacterium | reverse complement strand
GTGTATGATAAGTCGTTGGAGGCAATCACTGGTGGTTCGAATGTAGGCTCAATTCAGGAAAACTTTTGGGGTTGGAAAAATTTATATAGTCAGAATATTCGCGATTTTCTTCCGCTTGCGAGCGGATGTCTCATCAAGCCTAACACGATCGGGATGCAAGCTCTTGGAGTTTTTGGGTTTGAACGGTCGAAGGGAAATCGTGCGATGGAACGAGGTCGATCAATGGGTCAGATGGTCAAAGGTGCGGCGTCAATGCTGATGGAGGTGCAGGATCAGATGGCGGCACCAACGGCGATGCCCATCGCGGTTCGTAAGGAATTTGCAGACCTGCTGAAATGGTCGGGCAGGATTCAGACTGACTCGAATGGATGTGCGGAAATTCCACTGAAATTTCCCGACAACTTGACGACTTGGAAGGCCCGCGTTTGGGTGTTAGGGGCTGGAACGCAGGTGGGCGAGGGGACTGCGGAATTCATCACTTCAAAGAAATTGTTCGTGCGGATGCAAGCGCCTCGCTTCATGATTGAACGTGACGAGTCGGTTTTCAGTGCGGTGATTCAAAATGAGAATGACGAAGCCAAATCAGTAAATGTCTCACTAGAACTCGATGGTAATTTACTTGAGATTGTCTCTGGTGCGGCTCAAAGCGTTCAAATCGCAGGACATCATGAAATGCGAGTCGATTGGCGTGTTCGGGCATTGCAAGAAGGAGAGGCAACCATCCGGATGCGCGCCATGACTCAGGATGATGGTGATGTGGTTGAACGCAAGATGCCAGTAAAGGTTCATGGGATGATGCGCCAAGATGCTTGGAGTCGGATGGTGTCGCCTAACGAAGCTTCTGCTAAAATTCTAATCGATGTGCCTGAGCAGCGGAGGCCTGAGTTGTCGAAGTTAACCGTCCGATATTCACCAACGGTCGCAGGGGCGGTGGTTGATGCGATTCCCTACCTCGCGAGTGATGGTAATGGATGCACCGAGCAAACTTTGAATCGTTTCGTCCCGTTGATGGTTGCGCGAAAGATGCTTCAAAGACTCAAAGTGAATCTTGCAGAGATCAAGGCGATGCGTTCCAGCCTCAATCCGCAGGAGATTGGTGGCTCAGGAGCTACTGCGGTGGAGTGGAAGCAGTGGCAGACCAATCCGGTATTTGATGAAGTCGAGATGGAGCAAATGACCGAAAGGGGAATTGAGCGGTTGGGTGGCATGCAGAACACGGATGGTGGGTGGGGCTGGTTCTCGGGGTTTGGTGATGCTTCTTATCCTCACACGACCTCGGTGGTGGTGCATGGGTTAGTGGTTGCGAAAAGCCTTGGAGCAAAGGTTCCGGATGCCATTCTAGCATCAGGCGTTCATTGGTTGATCGCCTACGAAAAGTCCCAGCTAAATGCCTTAACCTTGCATAAGGATCGTGAAGCGTTGCGCAGGGCGGGCAAGCCTGTGCCGAAGTCTAACAATTTTGAGAAACAGCAGTGTGATGCCACGGACGCATTGGTTCGGCAAGTTTTAGGTGGATCAGGTAGTGAATCTGAGGGGATGCTAGATCTTCTTTATCGGGATCGGATCGACCTTCCAATCTATGCGAAGTGTCTTGTCGGTTTGGAGTTGATGCGCAAGGGGGACGTGGTTCGGCGGGATGAGGTCGTGCAGTTGGTTGGACAGTTTCTTCGGCACGATTCAGAAAATCAAACGGCCTATCTTGATCTCGGGGATTCTAACCCATGGTGGAACTGGTATGGCAGCGAGACTGAGGCCAATGCGTGGTTCCTCAAGTTGCTTTCTGGCACGCGTCCCGACTCCGCTGATGCTCGGGGCGTGGTGAAATATCTCGTCAATCGGCGAAACCATGGAGGTCGGTGGAGTTCAACTCGCGAAAGTGCTTATGCGATTGAGGCAATTGGCGATTATTTGTTGGCCAGCGGTGAGGATAAGCCTGAGATGGAGGTTGAGGTGCTAATCGATGGTAAATCCTTACAACATCAAATGATTCGGAAAGAAAACCTGTTTGCGTTGAATCATACGGTGGTGCTGAAAGGTGACCTCGTGACGACAGGAAATCATGTGATCGAGATCAGGCGAACAGGCAAGGGGGCACTGTATGGAAATGCGTTCCTCGATGTTTTCACTCAAGAAGATCGATTGAGGTCTGCGGGGCTTGAAGTGAAGGTCAGTCGCAGGTTGTCCAAGTTGATTCCTGATGCTGGGGAAAATCAGGTGCCCGATTCCCGTGGCCACCTTGCAACGCAGCAAGTTGAGCGATTTAAACGTGAGGTTCTCAAAGATGGAGATCATCTGATGTCAGGCGATCGGATTGAGGTCGAATTGGTGGTTGAAAGCAAAAATGATTATGAATACTTGATATTTTCTGATGCCAAGGGCGCGGGGTTTGAAGCGCTGGATTCGCAAGGTGGCTATGTCATGGGAGAAAATGGGATGAGTGTCTATCGTGAGTCACGGGACCAGGCCGTAAATTTTTTCATTCGGGCTTTGCCTCGTGGAAAATGTTCCATCAAATATCAGCTTCGTGCTGAGACCCCAGGGATTTACAAAGCGTTACCTGCTACGGTTGACGCGATGTATGCACCTGAACTTCGGGGTAATTCAGATGACGTTTGCCTCGAAATTACCCAATGAATGAGTTCATGGAATCAGTGTTTTCGAAAACATTGATTGCAAAGAGACATGGAATGAGGTTATGGTGTAAGGGTGAATTTTATAGATGCTATTGATAGTGGTAATTCTTTGTTGGAGCGGGTTGCATTTCTCGGGTGCTATGAACCGAGGCATTGTGGGATTGCAACCTTCACTCATGACCTTTGCGAGGCCGTAAGCGAGTATTCGCCTGAATTGCAGTGCTGTGCTGGAGCAATCAATGATCAGCGCGATGGCTACCCATATCCATCGAGGGTGAGTTTCGAGATCTTGGATACGGACTTGGAATCGTACTGCAGGGCTGCGGATTTCCTGAATTTTAGGAATATGGATGTACTTTGCCTTCAGCATGAATTTGGAATTTTTGGTGGATCGGCTGGCAGTCATATTCTGGCGTTGCTCAAGCGAATTCGGATGCCAGTGGTGACAACGCTGCATACGGTGTTGCGTGAGCCAAATGCGGATCAACGGCGGGTAATGGACGAGTTGATTGATCGCAGTGCACGGTTGGTGGTGATGGCTCGGAAAGGCGCTGAGATTCTCACTGAAATTTACCGAGTGGATGCTGCGAAAATTGACGTCATTCCGCATGGAATTCCTCAATCGAACTTGGTAAACCCTGCAGAATACAAGCAGAAGTTAGGGATGGAGGGAAAGCGGCTCTTGTTGACCTATGGCCTTCTAGGTCCAGGGAAAGGAATCGAATTTGCGATTGAAGCGATGCCAGAAATCGTTAGGCGCCACCCAGATGTCGTCTATTTGGTGTTAGGAGCCACCCATCCACATCTCGTCGCCCGAGAGGGTGAGAGTTATCGGTTGGGTCTTGAGTGTTTGGCTGAGCGTTGTGGAGTGAGTAGAAATGTCGTATTTGACAACCGCTTTTTGGCGGACAGTGAGTTAGGTGATGTCATTGCTGCGGCAGACGTTTATGTGACTCCATACTTAAACGAAGCGCAAATCACTTCGGGGACGTTGGCGCATGTCTTCGGAGCGGGGAACGCGGTGGTTTCAACACCGTATTGGCATGCGTGTGAGTTATTGGAGGATGATCGTGGGATATTGGTGCCGTTCCGTGATTCAGATTCGATTGCTGGGGCAGTGTGTCAGTTCTTAGATCATCCAGAGCGCTTGGAGCGGGCACGCGGTGAATCTTATGAGTTGGGACGACAGAGTGTCTGGCCAGCGGTTGCGGAGCGCTATCTGCAATCCTTTGAAATGGCGCAGAGTGAGCCCAAGAATCGGCGTTCTGAAAAGGCGGTTCCTGCGTTCGTTGCATCTAGCTCCGGTTGGTCTCAGCATCTTCCATCACGGCGGCTTGATCATATTGTGCGGATGAGTGATGGCACTGGAATTTTTCAGCATGCCACGCACAACGTTCCGAACTTCCACGAAGGATATTGCACGGATGACAATGCGCGTGCGTTCATTCTCTGTAACTTTTTGGAGGAATCGCGCGACATGGACGGCTTGGCAACAAGTTATCTCGCATTTCTAGCAGCAGCATTGAATTCAGAAACGGGTCGGTTTCGGAATTTCATGAGTCATGGGCGGCAGTGGCTTGAAGAGGCTGGCAGTGAGGATAGCCACGGACGAGCACTCTGGGCGCTGGGGGTCGGGGTCGGCCGATCGACGAATGCGGGACATCGGCAGCTATGCATGCAGTTGTTCAATGGTGGTATGGAATCGGTTGACGATTTCACCTCGCCCCGTGCGTGGGCATTTGCGTTGTTGGGGGGGTATGAGTTTTTACAGGGGAATGAGGGCGATGCAAAGGTGGGTGCAATGTGTGAGATACTAGCTGAAAAGCTAATTCAAATTTGGAGGAATTGTGCGACAGAAGAGTGGCCATGGTTTGAGGTTTCTGTGACGTATGACAATGCGAGGTTGTGTCAGGCCTTGATTCAGAATGGTCGGATGAATGATCATGAGGATTCATTAGAAATTGGAATTCGGTCGCTCAAGTGGCTGGCATCGGTGCAAAAGACTCAAGCGGGACACTTTAGGCCGATCGGTAGTAATGGGTTTCACCCAAAGGGTGGGTTTCGTGCCGAGTTTGACCAGCAGCCTGTTGAGTCCCACGCAATGGTTGCAGCGTGCTTGGATGCATTTCGTGCCACGCGAGATCCCGGTTGGTTAGACGAGGCAAAGTGTGCGTTCGATTGGTTCTTGGGGAAGAATGACCTTGGGGTCTCAGTCTATGATCCGCAAACGGGCGGCTGCGGAGATGGATTGCATTACGATCGGGTGAGTGCGAATCAAGGTGCTG
The DNA here is from genome assembly GCA_026461385.1 of Akkermansiaceae bacterium. GTDB lineage: Bacteria > Verrucomicrobiota > Verrucomicrobiia > Verrucomicrobiales > Akkermansiaceae > Luteolibacter. The sequence continues at coordinate 10,841 of JAPJNB010000219.1, read as the reverse complement.
AATCGTCGCTGGCATTTCACCTGTCGCTCGCAGAAATGTTGCGAGCCGAACGCGCAGAATTTCTAACAACTTCATTCTCCTAATGGTAACGATAAATATTCGGCGGCATGAGGTGCTTCTGCTTCCTGAGTCAAATCGGGTATTGATACGCCCATTTATCCCGGTAGATCCTCAGCGCGTGACTGCGATTCTTGCGCGTGCGCTTGCGTTGAGCGAGGAGGAGGTGGGCGAGATACTGCACGACGTGCATCATGAGTTCGAATCGAGGCATTATGATATTGAAGCCGTGCTTTCGGATCACTATGCGAAGGTTCATCCGCATGTTTTTACTCAGAGGCCGATTTCCCGTGCGCGGCAGTTGCTGATTGGTGCCTATTTTTCCGGCGAGTATGCGTTGGAATCGGCCGCGTTGTTCAATCCATCGATTGTGCCACACCCAGATCAAAGCGGTATTCCAGAGGGTGGGCTTCGGTTCATCATGAGTTTGCGCGCGACCGGTGAGGGGCACATTTCATCGATCGAGTTTCGGATGGGGCAAATCTCTCCAAATGGGCACATTATCTTCGATTCCAATTCAAGGTTTGTGAATGCCCCTGAAATCGTTCCCAATCCAAGTTATCGTAAGAAAAGCTTCATTCACAAATTTCATGAGATGGGTTTCTACAATGATTACGCGAATGCGGTTTTAACGCCGTTAGAGAATCAATTCACGCGTGAGGATTTGGATAAGGCAGTCGCGTTGGTGCGGAATGAATACCAGCCTGCGACCTATGATTTGGTTCGAACGCTTGAGGTGATCCAGTGGTTGGCGGATTCTAATTACGAGTTGAGATTTTCGTCACGGGTGGATATGAGCGAGCGAATCATTTTTCCCGTTTCGCCCAATGAAAGTAATGGGATTGAAGATGCGCGGTTTGTTCGATTTGCCGAAGATGATGGTTCCGTGATTTATTATGCGACTTACACCGCCTACAATGGAAGGGCGATTTTGCCGCAACTGTTAGAAACCGAAGATTTTCTCAATTTTCGAGTGCTCACGCTCAATGGAACTGCGGTTCAGAACAAAGGCATGGCGCTTTTTCCCCGGCGGATTGATGGGAGATATGCCATGCTTTCTCGGCAGGATGATGAGAACCTGTTTATTATGTTTTCGGACAATCCCCATTTTTGGAGTGATCCGAAGATCTTGATGAGGCCTGCAGAGGCTTGGGAATCCGTCAAGGTTGGGAACTGTGGATCGCCGATCGAGACAGACGCTGGCTGGTTGGTGATCACGCATGGTGTGGGGCCCATGAGGAAATACTGCATTGGTGCTGCCTTGCTAGATCTGCATGATCCGACAAAGCTCATTGGGAGGCTGCGCGATCCGCTGTTATCGGCTGAGGGGAATGAGCGTGAGGGGTACGTGCCCAATGTGGTCTACAGTTGTGGAGCCTTGGTACACGACGGCATGTTGGTGCTTCCTTACGCCATGAGTGACAAGGCCACGGCCGTCGTTAGTATCCCTTTGGACGAGATTCTTGCGGCGTTGAAAGCCTCCAATGGTTGATCGAGCGGGCCGGATGTGATAATTTCCACGTTTGAGTCGTTGTCACGCTTGCGGGTCTGCGTGGGTTTGATAGGAAAGGGCTGTGGCGCAGCAAAGTGACGTGCGAGAAGTTCTCCAGTACATTCCCCAATTTCGTGGGAAGGTCTTTTTCGTTTTGATTGAGGCGGGAATTTTGCCAGAACCGGCAGTGGCGGAATCCTTACTGGATCTGGCCGTGCTTGAGGATCTTGGCGTGAAACTTGTGCTTGGGGTTTTAGGCGGTGATTTGAAGGATCTTTATGATTGGACATTGGAGTGTGAGATCATGGCGGCGAGGGTTTCCCGGCCGATCACTGACCCCGATGCCGTTCGGGAGGCTCTTGAAATTTTGGGTAGAGGGCAATCTGCGATCATTGATGCTTCGGGGGTTGGGCCGTTGGATCCTGCGGTGGTGGATTTCGCCAAGGGTGTCGGTGTCGCGAAGATTATTACTCTGTTAGAAGAGGCAATTTTAATTGATGGAGCGCCGGTTCATGCGATTCGGGCAGCGGAGGCAGAGGCCCTTACTGGCCACACCGATGCGGCAGGTGCCGCGTTGTTGCGGGCTGCGGCTGCGGCGTGTGATCGTGGGATTCCTCGGGTGCATGTCTTAAACGGTCGGCAGCAAGGGGTGTTGGTCGATGAGCTATTTTCTAATGAAGGCGTTGGCACCATGGTTCACGCCGACAGTTATCGTTTGGTTAGAGCGCTCCGTGAGGAGGATATCCCCGAACTGCTTGGAATGATCGGGCGGTCGGTGCGGCGCACCAAGCTGGTTGAGCGAACCTATGAGGACATTCAGTCGCGCATTGAGGATTTTCATGTCATGGCGATTGATGACAACGTTGTGGGTTGCGTGGCGTTGCATGAATATCCTGGTGAAGATTGTGCCGAGGTTGCGTGTTTGTACGTGAAGCAGGCGCACGAGGGGCGGGGCTACGGAATCGAGTTGGTGCGCCACGCGGAGTGTGTCGCGCGGGGGTTGGGGATTTCGAGGGTTTTTGCGTTGAGCAACCGGGCCGCGGATTTTTTCACCGTGAAGCTTGGGTATCGTCCCGCAAGTTTGGGAGATTTGCCACAGGCGAGGCGGGTGCAATTCGAGTCGAGCAGGCGAGATTCATTAGTTTTCTCCCGTGATCTCGCGTGAGCCGGTCGATTTCATCATGCAGTAGGTTGGCTTCGGCGGATGAGACGGCTTGTGCGGATTTTGCTAGATCGGAAAATATTTTATCTTTCCGCTTGATGAGGCCGCGGTGGCATCTCAATTTTTCCGCGCATGGTTTCGAAGAAGAATTCAATTACCCCGACTGAACTGATCGACTGGTTAAACGACGAGGGTATCCTCGAATTAGACTGGGACTTTCCTGAGGACGGCGACTTGGCCGCTGCGGGCTTGGATTCTCAGGTTCTTGCTCAGTTAGTGATGGCGGTCGAGGATCGCTTTGAGATCGAGCTTGCGGCCGAGGACCTTTCGGCTGCAGACTTAGCCACACCGACATCGTTGGCTGCGTTCTTAGCGGCAAGGGCGTCGTAACGTGTTAGGAGGAGCCTCAGGTCATTTGGCTCCTTTGCGCGCGTCAAGGAATTGAGCCATGAAAAAATGCCCCTACTGCGCTGAAGAGATCCAAGATGATGCCATCAAATGCCGGTTTTGTGGCGAATTTTTGGATGATATCGATGTCGAGAAGGGCATTCAGAAGTCACCGCTCCCGTGGTATTTCCGCACTTGGGTCATCGTTTTAGTGATTGGGAGTGTTGGGCCATTCGGCTTGCCGCTGATTTGGTGGCACCCGCGTATCAAGTTGGTTTGGAAAATCGCTCTGTCGGCGGTCGTCCTGATTCTCACGTGGCTGCTTTATCAGATGACGATTGAGTCCCTCAAAATGCTCGATGAAGTTCAGCGGACTTTCCAGGGTATTTAGGATGGTCAGATGCTTCAGTCATCAGCGCTTTGCGGGTGCGGGTATGATGCCTTCTGAGGTTTCCTGTTTGAGGCGGAGTTGACCGCAAGCGGCGTCGATGTCATGGCCTTTTTCGAGGCGGAGGTTGGCGGTGACGCCGGCTTGTTTGAGGACCTCTTGGAATGCGCGGCAGTGAGTATTGGGCGGGCGTTTCCACTCGAGGCCTTCGACGGTGTTGTAGGGGATAAGGTTCACCTTGGCTCCGAGACGACGTGCGTGACGCGAGAGGATTGCTGCTTGTTCTAATGAGTCGTTGATGCCGTTGATGAGAATGTATTCGAGGGTCAGCTTCTGGGTTTTTTTTGAATTCCAGTAGTTGAGTGATTCAAACAGCTCCGCGACCGGCCACTTTTTATTGACTGGCATGATCTGTTGGCGGACCTCATCGGTCGCGCCGTGCAGTGATATCGCGAGGCGGATCTGTTGCGGGTGCTCGGCAAGTTGTTTGATCTGCGGAACGAGGCCAGAGGTCGAAATGGTCAGGTGTCGTGCACCGAGATGGAGGGTCTTGGGGCCTGTGATGAGCGTGATGGCCGCTAACAGATGATCGAGATTTGCCAGAGGCTCGCCCATTCCCATGAAGACCAGAGAGTCCACGCGTTCGCCAGAGAGTTGTTCGGCGGCGAGAACTTGGCCGGCGATTTCCGCAGCGTCGAGGTTGCGGGTGAATCCGGCGAGGCCGGAGGCACAGAACTTGCAACCGTAGGCGCAGCCGACCTGCGACGAGACACACAAGGTGCGGCGGTCCGATTTTTCCCCGTAAAGGGCTGGGTTTGCAGGGATCAGAACGCTTTCCACGTAGCGTCCATCGTGAAGTCGGAAGAGGAATTTGCGTGTGGTGTCGGCGGATCCTTGGGTCGTGCTGTGTTCGAGTGCGCTGAGGCGGAAGGACTCCTTGAGCTTCTCCCGCAGTGCTGCTGGGAGGTTGGTCATGACATCGATGGACGTGACCTTTTTCTTCCAGACCCATTCGAGGATTTGGTCTGCGCGAAATGCGGGCTCTCCCGACTCTGTGAGCCAAGCGGCGAGTTTTTCTGGAGAAATACCTGTTAGAGCTGGGAGCATGAAATCGGGGATCGGTTGATGAAGTGAGTGACCTTCCGAGTAGAGGAATGATTCAAGATGGTGCGGACGGTCGGAGCGGTGCGCTCAATCGAGAGCGGATCGCAGGTCAGCAGCGGCACTGCGAGCGCTTGCGGGTGGGTCGGGGACGAAGGCGAAATCTTCGTCGAATGCAGGTGCAAGCAGCGACTCCGCCTCGGCCGAATTCAGCGTGAGCGCTACGGGGAGTGCAGGGGATGGGCAGAATTGCACGTTTCGCGGGTTTTGATCAATGGGATCGAGGTGGGTGATGCTCGCGGCATCCGGTGCCGCTTTGAGTTCTTCAAACTTGCGAGCGGTGATGAGCACGCGGGTTTCGAGGGATCCGATTGCGCTGTTGTATTGTTCCACGGCATTGCCGAGTGAGCGGCCGAGTTTGGCGAAGTGGTCGGCCAGCTTGCCGAGACGTTCGTGGAGAGTGCGGCCTAACAGCGAAATTTCGCGGGCATTTTCGGCGATCGATTCCTGCCTCCAGCCATAGGAGACCGCACGCAGCAGTGCGATGAGTGTGGTTGGTGTGGCGAGGATCACGCTTTGTTCTACGCCGCGTTCGATGAGGGTCGGGTCGCATTGGAGAGCGGCGGAGAAGAAGGATTCGCTCGGTAAAAATAGCACGGTGAACTCCGGCGTTTGGCTAAATTGTGCCGTATAGTTTTTCGATGATAGTTGTTGGATATGGGTGCGAACTTGGCGTGCGTGCCGGACAAGGGCCTCTTCGCGCACCGCGTCATCGCTGGTTTCTAACGCGTCAAGGTAGGCGTCCATTGGGGTTTTAGAATCCACCACGATGCTCTTTCCTCCGGGCAGGCGGACCACGAGATCGGGGCGAAGTTTTTTTCCTTCGTCGGTGGTCGTGCTGTGTTGGGTTTCGAAATCGCAGTGTTCCTGCATTCCGGCGAGTTCAACCACGCGGCGGAGTTGCATTTCGCCCCATTGGCCGCGACCGGTGGGTTGGCGCAGGGCTTTGACGAGAGAAGCGGTCTCGCGTTGGAGTCCGATTTGGCCTTCGCCGAGTGCGCGGACCTGCTCGCGCAACTCCGAATAGGCGCCCTCGCGGGATTTCTCGATTTCGCCGATACGCACCTCGAATTTTCCGAGGGAGTCGGCCATCGGTTTGATGAGAGTTTCTATGGCGACCTTGCGTTTTTCGATGTCGCCCTTGGCCTCCTCGCTTTGGGCTGACAGCGAAGATTTTGCCAGTTGGAGGAATTGCTCGGATGACGATCGCAGGGCATCGGCGGAGAGTGCCTTGAAGGTGTCCGCGAGCTTGGATTCGGCGCGTTCTAGCAGCGCTTGTTTTTCTTGGGCCGCCTTCAGTTCCGTATCGAGGCGCGATCGAATTTCGCTGAGTTCATTGCGGAAATTTTGGGCGTCCTGTTGGTATTGGTTTGCCTCGGTGGTGGATGCGGCGAGGTGCGCATCAATTTCGGTGGATCGGCGCTCCTCGGACTTCAAGCGCTCGGCGAGGGTGGCAAGTTTGCTGGATGATGTGAGATGCGTGAAAAGCCAGCCGAAGAACAGTCCCGCGAGCGCGGTGACGATTGGTGGAAGGTAAGGTGTGATTTCGGGCGGTAGATTCATGGATTCTCCTTGCGGTGATTGGCTACATTGAGTTTTTATTGGTGCTGCAGCGACTTGTTCCTTAATGAATGCCGCTGCAATAAGCAAATCAAACTCCTCATTCCCATGGCACACACACTCCCAGACCTCGGCTACGCTTACGATGCTCTCGAACCCCATATCGACGCTCGGACGATGGAAATCCATCATTCCAAGCATCATCAGGCCTACATCACCAATTTGAATAACGCCATCGCTGGCAAGCCCGAGCTTGAGGGCATGAGCGCAGAAGCATTGATCCGCGGCCTCGCGATGGTGCCAGAGGACATCCGCACCGCGGTCCGCAACAATGCGGGTGGCCATGTGAATCATTCGTTCTTTTGGAAGGTCATCGCGCCGGGCGGTGCGAAGGCTCCATCGGGTGAGCTTGCGGCGGCGATCGACCAAGCGTTTGGTTCGTTCGATGGCTTCAAGGAGGCCTTTGGCAAGGCGGGCATTACCCGTTTTGGTTCGGGCTGGGCATGGTTATGCAAGAAATCGGACGGCACGCTCGCGGTGAGTTCCTCCGCGAATCAGGACAACCCGGTGATGGGTGCTGCATTCGGCGGCAGTGAAGGGGCGCCGATCCTTGGCCTCGACGTCTGGGAACATGCGTACTACTTGCACTATCAGAATCGTCGCCCCGATTACATCGCTGCCTTTTGGAGCGTCGTGAACTGGGATGTGGTCGCTGCGAATTTTGCTGCGTAATTGCCGGTTCAAGCCTTTCAAACGCACTTGTTCCCAGCGGGGCAGGTGCGTTTTTTGTGGGGTGGAAATGGTCCCCGCGCCGATGTTGTCATGAGCCCATTTGCTATCCACTGGCTCACACGACGCGGGGAACTTCCGCCGAGGCGAAATTTGGTTAGGTCGTCAGTGGTCGCGCAATGAAAACCCAGTCGGAACGCGAACGGTCGTGTGACTGCGAATGAGGGACGTGGAGTGCTTCCATCTGATAGGCCTCAGCGCGGGATATGTCGCGCTGCGGCCATGATTCAATCAGATGGTGTGGGACAAATAGGGGGTCACCCTCAAAATAATTGATTTTTTTTCAGGCTTGACTGAATTCGTGGTCGCTCGGGCTCGGGGATCTCTTTTGAGATCGGAGTGATTGCGCCATTCTCGATAGACCAGGATTGGAAGAGTGCGGGAAGAGGGGAGGCTAGGGTGACTTTGGCATCTCGCTCCAAGCGCCGGAGGATCACCTGCAGGATTGCGAACGCCATGCCGCCGAGTTCTGCGTCGCCACGGTTCCGGTGAATGCGCTTTACCAGATCGGTTTGCGCAATCCGGTGGAGTTGCTGGTTTTGGGCGAGGTCGATGAGATGAGCGATCTCTACGCCATAGCCAACGGGGAAATCCAGAGACTCCAGAGTGGAACGGCGTGCTGCATATTCGCCTGCGAGTGGTTGGAGGACGACGCTGAGTTCTGGATAGAAAAGTGAGATCAGTGGACGGATGAGGATCTCGGATACCCGGCCACCGCCAGTGGAATGGGATTCGTCACCATAAGCGAGCGGGCGCTCGTAGAATCCTTTGACGTAGTCGATGCCATCGTCTGTTAGAAGTGGCCCGACGAGTCCGGTGACAAAGCCCGAGTGGAAATTTTCGATATCTCCATCGATGTAGCAGATGAGGTCCCCAGCCGCGACCTGAAGGGCCTTCCAGAGGTTTTCTCCTTTACCGACATGGGGCGCAAGGTTGGGAAGAATGTCCGATGCGAGGTAGGTCTTGGCGCCCGCTGCAGCGGCAAGTTCACGGGTGTCATCGGTGGATCCCGAATCGATTACGAGGATCTCGTCGACCAATCCGATTTCCATTAGATCTGCTTGGATGATTGAAACAATTTTCCCGATGGTCTTGGCCTCGTTGAGTGTGGGAATACAAACCGAGATGCGTTGATGGCTTTTGAATTGCGCCAATTCCCTCGCGTCGGCGAATTGCAGGTGATGGAAGCGTTGCATGGCCAAACCGCTGAGCGTACTGCGTAAATGCCGACTAACCGATCATGTCCCGGGTGATCTGATAGGTCGCAGCACAGCGGGGGCATTGGATGTTGATGGACTGCTCATCGCCGAAGAGATCGTCGAGTCGATTTTTCCAACCGCTGAGAATGGGGAGTATTTTTTCGACGGTACAGCCACAGTGGAATCGGAAACGTCGGGTCTCCAACTGGGTGGTTTCCTCGGTTTGGGAAATTGCTTGAACGGCGGCACTGTCGAGAGATGCCAGCCATTCTAAATCGCAGTCGGGTTGTGCGGCGATGAGGACGAAATTTTCATCATCGAGTCGGAATGCCCGTGCGGGGCGTTGCTCAGACTGGTCGTAATACTGAGAGACCCAGGCGATCGGATCTTTGCCATCGATTTCTAAAGTCGAGAGGCTGGGTTCAGCTCCCGCGAGGGTGGTTTGCGCGTAGAAGAAATTTCGGTCTGGCTCGCGGACATCCTCGGTGAACACGCGTCCGGTGATCGATTCCATTAGAGAGCTTCCGGTTACGAACACGTTGATGCGAGGAGCCCGCAGGTTCGCGGTCCATGCGATGGTCTCGGCCCATGGACGCGCGACGAGATGCAAGGTGAGCATGGCGAGCGTGTCCTTGAGAAGTTGATCCAAGTCCGCAGGTGGACGGATTCCATGCTGCATCAAATGCAGGTAGTAATCGGTATAGATCGGCGTGAACTGCCCGCGCAGCATCAGGGCGTTGCGATGGCGGATAAAGATCGACTCGACGGTTGTGAACTCTTCGGGAGCTTCCATGGCGCAGGCCGCTAGAGTTAGGCGCCGGGGAGTTCGATGAAGCCCTCGAGTTTGCGGATCCGAGTGGGGTGGCGCATTTTGCGGAGTGCTTTCGCTTCGATTTGGCGGATCCGTTCGCGGGTGACTTGGAATTGGCGACCGACTTCCTCAAGCGTGCGGCTGTCGCCGTCCTTGAGGCCGAAGCGCTGTTCGAGCACTTCGCGCTCGCGTTCGGTTAGAGTGTCGAGGACATCCTTGATCTTGTCCTTGAGCATCGAGAATCCAGCTTCCTCCATGGGGTTGTCCGCGGCTTTATCTTCGATGAAGTCGCCGAAGGAAGTGTCATCCGAGTCGCCTACGGGTGCTTGAAGCGAGATCGGTTGCTGGGCCATCTTGAGAACTGCACGGACCCGCTCGACGGGAAGGTGAATTTCCTCTGCGATTTCTTCGGGTGATGGTTCGCGGCCGTATTCTTGCACGAGTTGTTTTTGAACCCGCATCAGCTTGTTGATCGTCTCGATCATGTGAACTGGGATGCGGATGGTACGAGCTTGGTCTGCGATCGAGCGGGTGATGGCCTGCCGGATCCACCAAGTCGCGTAGGTTGAGAACTTGTAACCGCGGCGATACTCGAATTTTTCCACCGCTTTCATGAGGCCCATGTTGCCCTCTTGAATGAGGTCGAGGAACGAAAGGCCGCGATTGGTGTACTTTTTGGCGATGGAAATGACGAGTCGGAGGTTCGCCTCGACCATTTCGGTTTTGGCCCTGAGTGCTTCTTTGAGCCAGTGGCGAAGTTGCTTGTTGGCCTCCTCGAAGGATTGCTGGGTGTGCCAACTGCGCTGCTGAATTTCCCGCAGTTTGGTGAGGAACTCCTTGTCATCCGGATCCGCCTGGAGCTTGCGTCCGTATTTCCAGAACTTCTGCATGTATTCTTCTACCTGTTCGCAGAAATCCTCGACGATTTTTTGTTTGTAGTAGAAGCGGGTGAAGACGCGGTTGAGCGTTTGGATGTTCTTTTGGAAGTCTTCCTCGAGCTTCTTTTTGCCCCTTGGGTTTTTTGCTGAGAGTTGGCGGAAAAGATCCTCGTTCTCGGTGTGAAGTTGTTTGAGCTGGTCGCAAAGCTTTGGGAGGCCCTTCATGTAGCGCTCGCGTGATTCGATTTTTTTGTCAAGGATCACGCGGTCGAAGCGCTCTTTGCCCTTGTTGAGCTTGTCTGCGAGGTCGAGGTAGGCATCGGTGACAAATCCGAACAGGTGGAGATGGCGTGCGACTTCGACCTCAGCGTCCTCGATGCGCTTTGAGATTTCGACTTCCTGCTCGCGGGTGAGCAAGGGCACTTGGCCCATTTGCTTGAGGTACATCCGGACTGGATCGTCGAGGATGTCGAGCTTTTGATCGGACTTGATGTCCTCATCGTCACCGTCACCTTCGTCACGCTTCTTGTCCTTGTAGCGGTCGACCTCTGAGGCGTCGATGATGTCGAATTCCATGTTGCGGAGACGCTCCATGATGGCCTCCACGTCGTCGGGATCGACGAGGTCATTGGGTAGAATTTCGTTGATGTCGTCGTAGGTCAGGTAATCCTGCTCCTTGGCGAGTTTGATCAGTTCGCGGATCTTTTCTTGGATTTCTGGCGTGTCGATCCGGCGCTTGTTCGGCTCTTGGCCCTTGGTCTTCGGTTTCTGTGCTGACTGCGAATCCGCGGCATCGGACGCCTCTTTATCGAGATTTGCAGGGGCTTTCGAGGCCGCCGAGGACTTCTCAGCGGTGGGCTTCATTGGAGCCGCTAATGATCCGACCGGTGTTGATGGCTTTTTTGCTGCTTCTGCCTTGGCAGGGGCTTTGGCAGGGGCTTTGGCAGGGGCTTTGGC
>JAPJNB010000218.1 GCA_026461385.1 Akkermansiaceae bacterium | reverse complement strand
CGGAGCAATTTGCTGCGATGATGGAGCAATTTGCTGCGATGGTGGACACTGAATTTCGTATCAACTCAGCGCTGGACGAGATTGAGAATGGGGGGCAGCGAGTCCTTCCATGCGTGGGCGATGGCGCAGCGGATCACGGCGTCTTCATCGTCACGGTTTGGGAACGATGCGTTTGAGCGGAGCTTGCGCGCGTATTGCGAGATGGCTTGGAGTTCTGGGGGGAGCGAAAGCAGGCCGAGAGCAGAGGCCAGCGCCGTGGCGGCGAAAAGCAAGGAAATGCCACCGATCAATGGGATCTTCGCGACGATGGTGGCGAAGATGGCGACCACTCCGCTGAGGGGAGGGACTGCCGTGCCGAAGCGCTTCGAGTTCTCGCGGGCGGTTGCGGCTTTCGGTTCATTAGATCGCCACTCCGCGAGCGCCTTGAGTCGCAGGTCTTGGCCGAACTCGGAGGCCGATTGGTCGGCACGGTGGATGGTCGATGAGTCGCTGGGACTGGGGAACCAACGACCCAAGTCACAGGTGCAAAGACGGTTGCCAATTTCTTGCAGAACCCGAATTCCGAACCACCAGCGAACTGCGAGCGCGATGGCGAGGGGTAGGGCTGAGATGAAGATCAAGAGACGCCACATGTCGTGAGGAAACCAGCGGTGGCGAAAAGAGCAAGCAAGATGGGAGGCGTGGAAGGACTGAGAGGGATCATGGGCTTGCCATCGCGGGACTTAGGGCGATTTCTTAGGATGGGTGGCGAACCAGGTTTTCGGGTCATCGGGCCAAGGATGTCTGGGGTATCGGCCGGCGACCTCCTTTTTCATCTGGGCGTAGCCGGATTGCCAGAAGTTCTTGAGATCCTTGGTCATTTGCCAGGGTTTTTGGCCGGGCGTGAGGATGTGAATGAGGAGCGGGATGCGACCGCCAGCGATCATTGGAGTTTCCCAGATGCCGAAGAGGTGAGAGACACGGATCGAGACGAAGGGATCCATGCCAAGCGTGTAGGTGACCTTGGCGGATTGTCCGTTCGGCAGCGTGATGCGTTCGGGGCAGTAGGAATCGAGTGCGGCGCGTTGTTCATGGCTGAGCCACTCACGCAAGACCCGCCAGACATTGGCCTCCTTGATTTCCTTGTAGCTCACCGAGCCATGACAGATTTGTGCGATGGCATCCGCCCGGTCCTGGTCTGACCAACCCGGCATTCCCAGTTCGGGCATCCAGGTGCCGAGCGAGGCGAGGCGAGCGGTCCACTGTGTCACCGAGTCGTCCCAGTTTTTTAAAATAAGATCCCCTGAGAGCACGCGCAGGGCAAGGAGTTCGGCGGCCTGATCGAGATTTACGCCGTGGTCGCTCTCCTTCGCGTCGAGCACCAGATCGCGGAAGCAGATTTCCTTGCGCGAGACGACTCGGCGGCGGGATTCGTCGAATGCGGATCCGTTAGATGTTAGGAAATCATCTGGGAAAAGTTCCTCAATCCATGCGGGGTCGATGGCCGTCGCGCGGCGGAGATGGACGATGATCTCGCGTGCCTCGACCTCGGTGATTTCTGCCGCCACGAAGGCTGGAGCATTTCTAACACAAGATTCCTCATCGAGTTTGCCTTTGCGATTTCCGACCAGCCTGCAGGCGAGCGTGCCTTGGCTGAGGCGCATCGCGAGCTGGTCGCTGAAGGCCGCGAGCATGGCCTTGCCGATCGCTTCGCGGTTGGCTTTGAAATCGACGGCGTGCCAATCCCAGCCGAAGCGTTTCGCAAGCGATCCGAGGCGGTCGAAGCCTTGGGCGATCTCGCGAGCGCCTCGAGCCATCACGCCGATGGCATCGCAGCGCCTCGGGTCGAAGCCCATGGCCTCTGCCGACTCGAAGGCCCGCCACTCGGCGGCGAAGTCGGAATCGTCGTCTGGAAAGCGGAGATCCTTGCGGCCCGTGGCGCCACGGGTGTTGGTGAAGATCCCTTCGCCTTGGACCGTTGCGGCGATGAAGGCGGTTTCTGCGACGCAGCCATGTTCGTGTCCGGCGAGCATCAGGCGGGAGAAACGAGGTTCTAACGGCAGCGACGCCATCTTGCGGCCTTCATCGGTTAGGGCAGCATCGGCATCGAGTGCGCCCAAATCGTGGAGCAGCCGTTCCGCGCGGCCGAGGGACTCTTCTAATGGGCGGTCGAACCAGCGGAAATCCCGTATGGCATGCACTCCGGCGGCTTTCAGCAGCAGCACCGCTTCTGCTAGATCCACGCGGTGGACTTCGGGCGACTCGAATTCCGCGCGTCGTGCGTGATCCGCCTCGCTCCACAAGCGGAAGGCGCGGCCCGGGGCGGTGCGGCCTGCACGGCCTGCGCGTTGCTCAGCGGCGGCGCGCGAGATTTTGCGGATGAGCAGCGTGTTGATGCCGCGGCGTGGCTCAAACGAAGCGGTGCGGGCGAGACCGGAATCGATCACCGTCCGCACGCCATGGATCGTGAGCGAGGTTTCCGCGACATTCGTGGCAACGATGATCTTCGGGCGGGTGCTGGGTGAGATGGCCGCTTCTTGAGCTGCGGGCGGCAGGGCGCTGTAGAGTGGAAAAACGTCCCAACCGCGAGCGGCGGGATTGTTTTCTAATAGCTCGATCGTGCGTCGGATCTCGTGCGTGCCGGGCAGGAACATCAAGATATTCCCGGCGTCTGGCATGGCCATCGCTTCACGGCAGACCGTGACCATTTTTTCCCAGATGGGAGTTTCACGTGGAGGTCCGCCACGGCGGTCGTTCGGGGTGGGGCGTTCCGTCCGATAGAGGACATCGACCGGGTGGGTGCGTCCACCGGTTTCGAGTGAGACTGCGGGTGCGAGGTAGTCTGCGAGGCCGGCGGTTTCGAGGGTGGCGGACATCACCACCACGCGCAGGTCCGGGCGTGAACCGTCCTGCAAGTCGAGACAGCGTGCTAAGGCGATGTCGACTGCGAGCCTTCGTTCGTGGAACTCATCGAATACCACTGCTCCAACACCGGTTAGGTCAGGATTGTCTTGAATCCAACGTTGGAACACCCCGTCGGTTAGATAGATGATTCGAGTTTCGGCGCGGTATTTCGAATCGAATCGAACGGCGTAGCCGACCTCGTCGCCGAGTGGGGATTGGCGTTGTTTTGCGACCCAACCGGCGAGCAGGCGTGCGGCCATGCGGCGGGGTTCGATCACGAGGATTTGGCCCGCGATTTTTGCATCGACTAGCATTCCCGGCACCGAGGTCGACTTGCCGGATCCGGTGGGGGCCTTGAGGAGCAAGCGTGAGCGGTTGCCGTGGCTCATTGCGGCCACTAGATTTCCGGCGATTTCAAACACGGGCAATTCTGCCGTCATGCGTCGGTGGGGTAGGTGGGTGGTCGATGAATGGTGACGTGGTCGATCAGGCGAACGTCATCATAAAAAACCGCCGTGGCGAGAATCGCTGGGCGATCGAGCGAGTGGGTTGGTTGCAGGGTTTCTGCGTCGACGAGTGAGAGGTAGTCGATGCGGGTGAGTGGCGATGCCTCGATTGCCGAGCGGGCGGCGGTGAGGATTTCTGCGGGCGTGTGGAGGGTTGATGATTCTAACAGCGCCTTGCGGATGCGTGGGGCGTCTGCGCGTTGTGCTGGGGTGAGGCGGGCATTTCGTGAAGACATCGCCAAGCCATCCGTTTCGCGGACGGTCGGGCATGAGACGATTTTTACGGGTGCATCGAGGTCGCGCACCATGCGGTGGATGATCGCGAGTTGTTGGAAATCTTTTTCGCCGAAGATCGCAGTGTCACAGCCGGAGAGCAGGAACAACTTGAGCACGACCGTGCAGACTCCATCGAAGTGGCCAGCGCGTGCGGCACCGCAGAGACCGCTGGAAAGCAGCGACTCCGTCACGGTGACCGAGCGGTCTGGAAAATACATCGAGTCCGCAGACGGTGCGAATGCTACGTCGACCCCAGCGGCTTCGCACGTCGCGAGGTCGCTGGTGAGGGGTTGCGGGTAATTCGCGAGATCTGCGGGGCGGTCGAACTGGATCGGGTTGACAAAAATCGACGTGACCACTGTTCCGTGCGATCCAGCGATTTCTCGGGCGCGGTGCATTAGAAAAAGGTGGCCGGCGTGAAAAGCTCCCATCGTCGGGACCAGCACGACAGGGCGAGGTGCGTTTTTGAGGATTTCTCGGAGAGCGATTCCCGTATCGGCGACTTTCATGGCAGTTATTTTCCTGTTAGATTGAGCCAGTCGAGGATCCGGGATCGGGCGATTCAGGGAGGCGGATCCATGCGAGGAATTCTTGATTGCCGTCCATGCCGGTGATGGGAGACGGGATGACACCGTTCCAGGTGCAGGCGAATTCGGTGGTGACGAAGTGGCGGATTTTTTCGATCGATTGCGCGTGGAGGGCGGGGTCGCGCACGATGCCGCCGCGGGTGATGTCCTCGCGGCGGAGTTCAAATTGCGGCTTGATGAGGCAGACCACTGAGCCGCCGGGTTCCAGGACTGAGAAAACGGCGGGCAGCACGAGGGTGAGCGAAATGAACGAGAGATCCATCACCGCGAGGCGGACTGGTTCACCGATGTCGGCAGGAACCATGTGGCGGGCGTTGAATTGTTCCTTCACGATCACGCGCGGGTCGTTGCGGAGTTTCCAAACGAGTTGGTTGGTCCCGACATCCACCGCGTGGACTCGGGCGGCGCCGCGTTGGAGCAGGCAGTCGGTGAATCCGCCGGTGGAAGCGCCGACGTCGATGCAGGTCCAGACGGTGGGGTCGATTTGGAACGCGTCGAGTGCGCCTTCGAGTTTCAGGCCGCCGCGGCCGACGAAGCGGGGTTTTTCTTTGATTTCGAGAGGGGCGTCGGATGCGAGTTGGGCGCTGGGTTTGTCGATCACGCGGTCGCCGCTGCGGACTTCGCCGGCGAGGATCAGGCGTTTTGCCTGTTCGCGCGAGTCACAAAGACCGCGGGCGACAAGCAGGGCATCGGTGCGGTCTTTTTTCATGCGGATCGGGTGAATGGCGGCTAGGACGAAGCGAGGCAAGCAGGTCTGGGGGCGAGCGACAAGGCGCGTCTTGTGGCGGTGGGGGAAGTATTCGGGTGTGAAACTTGTGCCTTGCCTTGTTGGCCGCGTGGAGGCAACGATCGGCGCTGTGACCCTCCATCGCACCGACGACCTCAGAATTACAGGCCTGAATCCGCTCATTTCACCGGCGGTTTTGGCGTATTACTTGCCACTTACCGAGCCTGCTGCCGAGTTGGTGGCAAATGCTCGTGCTCAAGCCGATGCAATTCTGCGGGGGGAGGACGATCGGTTGCTGGCGATCGTCGGGCCTTGTTCGATCCATGACCCTGAAGCAGCGCTGGAGTACGCGGTGCTGCTCAAGGAAGAGGCGAAGCGGGTGGAGAAAGACATTTTTGTGATCATGCGGGTTTATTTTGAAAAGCCCCGGACCACGGTGGGCTGGAAGGGCTTGATCAATGACCCTCATTTGGATGACTCGTTTGACATCAATCAGGGGCTCAGGGTGGCGCGCGGTCTTCTGTTAGAATTGGCCAACCGTGGCGTTCCCGCAGGGACTGAATTCCTCGATACCATTTCGCCGCAATACATCGCGGACATGATCGCTTGGGGGGCGATCGGTGCTCGCACGACCGAGTCTCAAATTCACCGCGAGCTGGCGTCCGGGCTTTCCATGCCGGTCGGTTTCAAAAATGGAACCGGTGGATCGATACAGATCGCGTTGGATGCCATTCAGTCATCGTCGCGGCCGCATCATTTTCTATCCGTTACGAAGCAAGGGGTTTCTGCGATTGTCTCGACGTCGGGCAACGAGTCCTGCCACTTGATTCTGCGTGGTGGCAAATCTGGGCCGAACTACGGCAAGGCCGACGTACAAGCGGCGGCGGAGATGTTGCGGGAGCAGCAATTGCCTCAATCCGTGATGATCGATTGTTCCCACGGCAATTCCATGAAGGATTACCGCAACCAGCCCCTGGTGGCGCAGGACATTGCGAAGCAAATCGCGGAGGGTTGCAAGGTCATCACTTCGGTGATGATTGAGTCCAACCTCGTCGAGGGAAATCAGAAGTTGGCGAAAGATCTAACCACGCTTACTCGCGGGCAGTCGGTCACGGATGCGTGCATCGGTTGGGAAGACACCGCGAAGACGCTTGATGTCTTGGCTGCTGCGGTCCGCAAGCGCCGTGAGGCGTGAGCGGTGACTGCGGTCAGGGGATTTTGGTATCAGTTCTTTTGAGATCCGTCGAGAGCGGTGCAGGCTCCACGACTCGAGCGCGTGGGGCGTTCTGATAGGGTTCCATGGCCAGGTGGTTTTTAATCAGAAACCAGATCGCGATCGCCAGAAGGAGTGAGAGGATCTTTGCGATCCAGTTGTGGGGCAGGGTCAGTTTCATGAGAAGATTTGCTTGAGAAGAAGATCTCCTCGATTTTTTCCCGGAATTGTTTTTCTGTTAGGTTTCGTTGAAGGATGCCGTTTTCGCAGATCGAGATGTTGCCGGTTTCCTCGCTGACGACTACGGCGATGGCATCGGTTCGCTCGGTCAGCCCGATGGCGGCGCGGTGGCGCAAGCCGGTTGAGCGGTCGTTCATTTCCCGTTCGGTGACGGGGAACACACAGGCGGCACCGGCGATGCGGTCGTCGGCGATGATCATGCCGCCGTCGTGGAGGGGGGCCTTCGGATGGAATACGGTCATGGCAAGCTCGGGAGAAAATTCGGCATCTAGCACCACGCCGGTGTCGAGCTGTTCCTTGAGGCTGATGTCTCGTTGGATCGCGAAGAGCGCGCCGATGCGTTTTTTCGACAGGTTGATCACGGCATCTGCGAAGCGCTCGAGGAAGGCGAGTCGGCGTTTGCTTGAGAAGGAAAACAAGCGGTTGCTGCCGAGGCGTGCGAGGCCGTTGCGAAGCTCGGGTTGGAAAATCACGATGAGAGCGAATGCGAGGATCGCGGCGGCGCGGGTGATGATCCACTGGATGACCTCGAATTTGAACACCGTGGAAACCAAGGTGAGAAAGATCAGGATCGCGCCGAGGCCTACGAGAATTTGGGCAGCACGAGTCGCTCGGAATGCCCGATAGATCTGATAGATGCAGGTCGCGAGCAGCAAGATTTCAATGCTGTCGTTCCATTGGACTTGTAGGATTTTCCACATGGGAAGGAATGGATGGAGAGACTACCGCGTGATGGTTCTCCCATGCAATCCTAGAAATCCGCCGGAGTAGGATTCGAGTCGCATCTCTCGGTCATTCGGTGGGCGCGAGAAGTTAGCCGATCAGTTTTTGGACGATCGGCATGCGTCGGCCGATGCCGAATGCCTTGGAAGTGACGCGCAGGCCCGGGGCGGCTTGGTGGCGTTTCCACTCGTTGAGGTCGACGCGGCGCTGGACCCAGCGGACCGTAGTTTCCTCGTAGCCACGCGAAATGATTTCGTCCGCAGAGAGTTGGTGCTCCACGTAGAGTTCGAGAATTCCGTCGAGAATTTCGTAGGGTGGCAGGGTGTCTTGATCCTTCTGATCTGGCCGGAGTTCCGCGCTTGGGGGTTTGTCGATCGTGTTCCACGGGATGATTTCTCGGTCGCGGTTGATCCAGCGGGAGACTTCGTAGACTCGGCATTTCGGCAAGTCTGAAATCACGGCGAGGCCGCCACACATGTCGCCGTAGATCGTGCAATAACCGACCGCGAGCTCGCTTTTATTGCCCGTGGTGAGGAGCAGGTGGTTTTCTTTGTTCGAGAGCGCCATGAGCATCATTCCGCGGATTCGGGCCTGCATGTTTTCCTCGGTCACGTCTTCTGGGCGGTCTTCGAAAATCGGCTGCATGGTTGACTTGATCGCCTCGAAGGCGCTGCGGATGGGCACCTCGTCGCAGCGGATACCGAGGTTTTTCGCGAGTGCGAAGGAATCGTCCACGCTGCCACGCGACGAGTAGGGGCTGGGCATCGTGAGGCCACGCACATTTTCTGGGCCGAGGGCGTCTGCGGCGATGGCGGCGGTGAGGGCCGAGTCGATGCCGCCACTCAGGCCGAGGCAAACGCTCGAGAATCCGCATTTCGTGACGTAGTCGCGCACACCAAGGACGAGAGCGTGATAGAGATCGGCCGCATCGCAGGAGTTGAAGAGTGCCTCGGGTGCGTTGGGAGTGAATGGGTCAACGACCGCGCATTTTTCGGTGAAGCTTGGCAGTTGCGTGCAAATTTGGCCGTTGGCATCGGCGACAACCGAGTTTCCATCGAAAACAAGTTGGTCGTTTGCGCCGACGGCATTGCAATAGACCACAGGTACTTTCGATTTGCGGGCGACGGCACCGATCATGGTGCGCCGGAGCAACGGCTTGCCGAGGTGGAACGGCGAGGCGCTGAGGTTGAGGAGGAGATCGATCCCCTTGGCCGAGAGTTCCGCGATGGGGTCGCGGTCATAAAATGGGCGTTGGAGGAAGGTCTCCGTCCAGACGTCCTCACAAATCGTCACCCCGATGCGATGGCCGTTCCAGACGATCGGATCGCAGGAATCGCTGGGTTCGAAGTAGCGTCGTTCGTCGAAAACATCGTAGGTCGGAAGGAGGGTTTTCCAGATGCGGTGCTGGATTTTTCCATTTTCTAGCCATGCGGCGGCGTTCCGAAATGGCTTTCCGGGATGGCCGGGATGGTGGTGGTCGATGTAGCCGACGAGCACCGGGATTTCGCGGATCTCGCCGGCGAGGTAGTCGAGGGCTTGCAGGCATTTCGGCACGAATTGGGATTTGAATACCAGATCCTGGGGAGGGTAGCCGACGAGGGACAATTCAGGGGTGATCACGAGGTCAGCGCCCGAATCGATGCACTCACGGTATGCGGCGAGGATGCGCTTCACATTGCCGGGGAAGTCACCGACGGTTGGATTGATTTGGGCGATGCCAATGTTCATGCTCGGCTTGAGAAAACACCCGAATCGGGATTTCGCGAAAGGAAAATTCGCGGTGAAGGCATTTGACCGGGGGTGGAATGGGATTTGGCGGCAAAAATCGATGAGAATGGTGGCTTGCTGTTTTTCAAACGTCGGCCTAGTCTCCGCCATCTCAAATGCCTATGAAAGCCATTCAACTCCTTTTGCTTTGTCTCCTTGCCGCCCCACTTGTGGCCCAAGAAAAGTCTGCGCCAGTCCTGAAAAAAGAGGCCCTCACCGCGAACCAGAAAGCGTTCTTGAATTTGCCTGAAGAAAAACGCACCGAGTTTGTCAAAGTTCTCACTGAGGCCAATCGCTTGTTCCAACAGAAGCGGATTTTTGAAACCATCGAGAAGGTACAAAAAGCGGCCAGCATTTTTGCGGATAGTCCTGAGATCTACAATTTGCGTGGAAGTTGCTACGTGGAAATGCGGGCCTTCGACAAGGCGCTTGCGGATTTTCAAAAGGCTCAGACCTTTTCGAATGACGCGAGCATCAGTGACTACAACATTGATTTCAACATCGGTGAGGTCTACTTCGTGACCAAACAATGGCAAAAGTCTGTTGCGATTTTGGAAAAAGTCATGAAAGCGCTTCCGCCCGAAAATCTGGCCCTTGGACGTCTGGTGGAGTTCAAAATTCTTCTATGCAAAAAGAAATTAGGCTTGGACAACGATGTCACGATTCTCGCAGGAAAGTACGATTTCCTCGATGATTCGCCATTTTATTATTACGTTCAGGCGGTCCTTGAGTATGATAAGAAGAATTCGCTGAAGGCGGAAGAATGGCTCGCGATCGCTGGGCGGATTTTCCAAGATCCCAACGTGGTCGCACCATGGCAGGACACGCTCGTAGAGTACGGCTACATCAAAAGTTTCTACGGAGACGACGACCCAACGGAGAAATGACTTTGGGTGCTGGTGGCTTGCGGTGGACGAAGAGATTCACGGTTCAGTCACCCGGCAGAGTGGGCTCTTTGGAAGCTCGCTGGAGCGGCCGGTCTGATGAATCGTCCGGTTTTTGAAATGGGTTGCTGGCAGTTCACGTCGCCTTAATCCCCGAGTGGAGTGCGGCGCAGGGATTTTTTATGGGAGAGAATGCGCTTGTCTTTCACCGATCGAATCTTCGAGTTGCGTGAACGAGGGCGTTTCTGGCGGCGCATTTTTTCAATCGCCTGAGTCTTGGCGATGGCTCGGCCTTCACGGATCGCCTCGAGCTGCTGGCAAAGCTCTCGCCTCGCGAGGAAGCGATTCATTTCTCGCGAGCGGTCGATCTGGCATTTGATGCAAACCCCGGTCGGTAAATGCTTCAGAAAAACGCAGTTCGAGGTCTTGTTAATCTTCTGCCCTCCTGCACCCGAGCCTCGAACAAATTTCTCAAGCAGGTCAGCATCCACCAAACCAAGAGCCGCCATGCGCTGCTCAAGAGCTTGGAGTTTGTCGGGGCCTAGTGGATTTTCCATTTTGTGAGGAAGGTGAATCGCGGCGATGAAAGGCCAGGTTCGCCAAGGGTTGCTCGATCAGATGGGTTTTGCATAGGTTTCACAACGGTGGTGCCACCCATCGATCCAGCGGGATTCGCCGCGGGCAGAGGGGGAGTTGGCGACTCGACGTGAAAGAACGCGCTTGGCAGATGCGGAAAACTCAACCGCTGCGGCGTGGCCACTGGCGACATCTTTCATGCCGCCGAGCGCCTGCAGTAGGCCCCAGCCATATCCCTGGTAGCGCTCTGCGACTTGGCTGCCGTCGCCTTTAAAATTCACATAGTCAATCAACGCGTAGGTCCCATGCGGTGTGCTGGAGACTTTGTAGTAATTTGCCTCAATCCGCATTTTTTCGCTCGCGGGTGCAGCTGCTAGAATCTTGGGCAAGGCTTCGCGTGACCTTGCAATGATAAAATCGGTCTGCAGGGGCACACTTTCGGAGAGCCATTTCCTGAGTTCGCACATGCGGGCTCCCTTGAAGTCTTTTTGAAACTCGGCCTTGGAATTCCACGGGCTGTGAAGCTCACGGGCGACCAAGGGGATCAGCGCCCCTTGCTTGCGGGCGAAGTCGACAAAGTGCGGCCAACTCTCGCTAAAGCGCCCCCGAAAGCCTGCGGGGTACCAGATGAAGTGGCCGATCCCCAGCGATGGAAACTCTTCACCTGCATTCCAAGTGGTGAGGCCCGCAACACTCCCTGCGCACTCGTTCTGCCAAATCTTCCGACCCACGGCCGCTTTCTGATTTGGGCTGAGTCTATCCGGGCCTTGAGAGATTTGGCCACCGGGCGCTAAGGTGGAAATCAGCATGATCGCAGAACAAATCCAACAGGCCACTTGCATGCGCAAAGCATATCGTCATGCTGACCCCAGCCGCAAGCATCCTCAGTCATGAACCGCATTCCTTGGGATAAAATCCTCACTTTCACAACGCTGGATCTCGGCAAGCTGCTCGTCAGCGCCTTGGTGATCCTGTTCGTCAATAAAATCCAACTCGTCAACGATCGCGTCTCTTCTCTGCTCATCGCGCTGCCGCTGACCTCGCTCATTGCGATGATTTGGATGCAGCACGCTGGGCAATCGACCGCACGACTCGCCAATCATGCCGAGGGCACGTTCTGGTTTGTACTGCCGACCTTGCCGATGTTCCTCATCCTGCCATGGATGCTGCGCAGTGGTTGGGGGTTTTGGTTCGCACTCGCGGCCAATTGCCTACTGACGGTCGGTTTCTTTTGGCTGACCGTGGTACTTCTTCGGAAATTCGGGATCGATCTGATGCCGAAGTGAGGTTGGTTTTTCAAAAAATAACCAGATAAGGCTTGTCACGAGGTTAATTTTCTGGTTTGACCATCAGCCCGGCGTCAATGCTGGAAACTCTGTTTGAATATCCTATTTTGAGCGAAGAACATCCGACTCTGCTTCCTGATAACGTCATTTCGTTTGAACAAGCACCGCCGACTTCGCGATTTCCCGGTTCTCCTATGAAAAGTGATCTCCTCGATAAAGCCTCTGAAATCGTCACTGACCCGCTGGTGTTGGTCAATCTGGTCTCCCAACGCGTAAGGCAGTTGAACAGTGGACGTTCTCCTTTGATTGCGATCCGTCCTAGCATGGGCGTGAGCGACATTGCCCTCACTGAAATCATCGAGGGCAAAATCAAGCTGATTCACCGGGAATCCCCGTAATCAGTTGTTCCGAGATCGGATCACCTTGCCATGAGCACGGAAATCGCAACGAACCGCAAGGCCGGGCGCGATTTCCATATCACGGAAAAATATGAGGCGGGACTGGTGCTGAAAGGCAGCGAGGTCAAGTCGATCCGCGCCGGTAAGGTCAACGTTTCGGATGCGTTTGCGCGGGTGGAGAACCACCAAGTCTTTCTCTATGGTTGCGACATTCAGCCGTGGCAGACCGCCGGCGACTGGTTCAACCACGCAGCGAAGCGCCCGAGGCAGTTGCTGTTGCACAAGCGGGAGATCCTGAAGCTTGCAAATGCCACCGCGGTCAAGGGATGCTCGCTCCCCCTCCTGCGGATCTATTGGAAAGACCGCCGCGTGAAGGTGGAAATCGGTGTCGGCAAGGGGAAAACCCATTCCGACCAACGCCAAGATCTGAAGGAAAAAGTCGAATTGCGCGAAGCTCAACGCGAGATGTCACGCTTCAACCAGCGCTAAGACGCCCGGGAGCAGCACGGAATTTTCTCATGGATCACTGCGGGGGCGTGATGTCGGGCTTTACCCGAGATGGTGGGTCGGTCGGCGGGCGAGAAATCACGCTGCCGGAGCCTTCGGGCCGAGCGCTTGGTGAATGCGATGACCGGAAGTCGTCCGAACTCGGCATCCCAAATAAATCAGGCATACGAATCCCGTCGTCGGGCAACTCGGGCAGCGCGGTTTCGCCAGGAAGCGCGTCTGGAGTCGTGGTGTTGGTTGCAGGCGTCTGAGTTGCAGGCACCGCGTGGTGTGTCGCACACGAGACGAGTCCCATCGCAAAAACGAACAACAAGAACATGGTGATTTTTGGGGCGGTCATCAGGTATGTGGCGGCTGTGGAAGATTTTTATTAAAGCGTGGTCCGGCATCATGCGCAAGACCGACGTGGTCCGGCATTTGCTTGCTGCAGGTGGGAGGATTTCATCGTGGAGGGCGCCGAAGCAGATGACTGGCGAGATAACTGGGAGGGAAGGGTGACGCTGGACACGGGATCACACCCGAACTCTCAAGTCCCTCACGCTCCACAGCACCCCGGCCGCGGCCTTGCCATTTCCCTTCAGCCGCCGCGCGCCATCTTTCCGCTTCTCGGTGAAACGCTCGCGCGCCGCCGCAAATGCTTCGTTCACGAAAGCTTTGCTGCCAATCACCGCGCCATCGGTGAAATACCTCACCCGACACCGCAACATCGCCGCCAGCTTCAAGTCCGGCAATACCGTGCCGTTGTCCGCGGCTTCCAATGCCTCCGCATCGTTCATCTGCGGTCGCACCACGCCCTTTTCCACCTCGGCCCGACCGTTTTTGCGTTCGAGCGCTAGCCCCAAGGTCCG
>JAPJNB010000217.1 GCA_026461385.1 Akkermansiaceae bacterium | reverse complement strand
GGGTGCGCCAGCAGCGGGTAGTTCGGCGTATCAGGCGACGGATGTCGGGATTCTCTCGGCCTTTGCGGCGCCGCGCTCTAGCACCAAGGAATTCTACCGTCTTTCTGTTAGATGAAATCACACTCTTCTAAGAAGGGGACAGGAATGTCCCCGCTCCTTAACTTTCCGATGAAAAAACTGATTTTTGCCCTTTGCTCGCTGCTTCTGACCACGCTTGCCCACGCGCAGTGGAAAACGACCACCTACACGCTAAAGGGTGGATGGAACGCGATTTACCTGCACGGTGATGCGTCCTACGACACCATCAATAACCTGATCACGAACACCAGCGTTACGGAGATCTGGCGCTGGCAGCCCAATCCCAATGGCGTGCAGTTCACCACCTCGCCCTTGACCCCGACTGAGGGCACGGCGGAGTGGGCGACTTGGAAGCGCGATGGCTCGGTGACGTCGCTTTCCAGTCTCGTCGGCCAGAGCGCGTATATGGTGAAGTGCGATGGAACTTCCGCAAATACTTATACCGTGACGCTCAAGCAGTCGCCGAAGTTGCCCGCCAACAGTTGGGTGCGAAATGGAGCCAATCTTTTGGGCTTTCCGTCATACAAAAATGGCAGCACCTACCCGACGATGTCGAGTTACTTCACGACCTTTCCAGCGGCGATTGCATCTATCGCCAAGGTCTACAAATTCGTCGGCGGAGATCTGAGTTCCGGCAATCCGCTGCAGGTCTTCTCCACCAGTTCGGAACGTCTCGATGCGACCCAAGCTTATTGGTTCTCAGCTGAGATTACTGGTGATTTCTACGCGCCTCTGGAAATCAGCCCCAGCAGCAACGACGGCTTGGTATTCGGTCGAGACGGGTCGACGGTCAAATTGTTAGTTCGCAACCGCAGTGCAGCGGCCGTCACGATCACCCTGTCGCCCGTGGCCAGTGAGTCTGCTCCGAGCGGCCAAACCGCCGTCGCAGGATCCGTGCCGCTAACGAAGCGCACTTACAACGCCAGCACCCTGCAGTGGGTGGAAACTCCGATCACGGCTGCCTACACCGTGCCGATTGCTCCCAGCACCACCGTGGAGCTGAATTTTGGCATCAATCGCGGCGATGCGACGATGACCTCGGCCGCCTCCAACGCGTCGTTCGCCTCGTTGCTGAGAATCACCGACAGCACGCTGATGGAGGTTTACGTGCCGGTCACTGCCCAGAAGGCATCGCTGGCGGGGCTTTGGATCGGCGATGTTTCGCTGACCAATGTCAGCAACAAAGTCTCCAATGGCGCGCAGGCGACGGCCACCATCACCAAAGGCGTGGTCACGGGCGTAAATCTAGTCGGTTCGGGCGGCTTTGGCTACACCACAGCACCGGTGGTGACGATCCCCGCGCCGAGTCCAAACGCCGCTGCCTCCGCGACTGCGTCTTTGGGCGCCAATCGCACGGTGACCTCGCTCACGCCGACGGCCCTCGGTTGGGGTTACAGCAGCCCACCCAATGTCACCATCTCCGAGCCCCCCTCCACTTCGGCTTCGGTGACGGCCACTGCCAACGCTACGGTATCAGGTGGCACGGTTTCAGGGATCAGTTTGATCAACTCAGGGCGCAACTACATCAGCGCACCCACCGTCACGCTTGCGGCGCCACCTGCCAGCGCTGCGGCCACCGCGGGCACCCCGGTCGTCAGCGCGAACAAGACGATTACTAGCATACCACTCGGCACGGGCGGAGGTTATTACAGCGCCGCGCCGTCGGTGGTGATTGGCGCGCCGACTCCTGCAGTCACAGCCACGGCGGGTAACGTTACGAGGTCGGGCGGTACGATCACAGCGATTGCGGTCAGCACTGCGGGGACCAACTACAGCACGGCGCCCGCAGTCACGATCGCGGCACCAACCGCCAGTTCCAATGCCACCGCGGGCACCCCGGTCGTCAGCGCGAGCAAGACGATTTCCAGCATTCCGGTCAGCTCGGGCGGCGGTCATTACAGCGCCGCACCCTCCGTGGCGATTGGCGCGCCGACTCCAGCGGTGCAAGCGACGGCCAACGCCACGGTTTTGGCAGGTGCAGTTTCGGGCGTCGCGGTCAACAATCCGGGCACCAACTACAGCACCGCTCCCAGCGTCACGATCTCAGCACCACCCACCAGTGTCACGGCGACTGCGGGTACTCCGGTCGTCAGCGCAAACAAGACGATTTCCAGCATTCCCCTTGGCTTGGGCGGTGGGTATTACACCACCGCACCCGCAGTGACGATCGGCGCGCCGACCCCCGCCGTGCAAGCGACAGCCAACGCCACGGTTGCGGCAGGCACAGTTTCGGGCATCGCGATCACGAACGCGGGGACGAATTACGGCACCGCACCCACCGTCAGCATCGCGGCTCCGCCCGCCGGCGTCACGGCTACGGGTACTGCGACATTGGGGGTGGGCGGCAGCATCACGAGTATCGCTGTAGGCACGGGCGGTGGATATTATGGTGGCACCACTGCCAATGTTACCGTTAGCGCCCCGCCTGCCAGTGCCTCAGCCACTCTTGGTAGTGCCACTGCGACTGGCGGCAGCCTCGCGAGTGTGGGCCTTTTTCAGGGAGGTGGATATTATGCTGGCACCACTGCCAACGTTACCGTCGGCGCCCCGCCGGCCAGCGTTACCGCCAACGCCACGGCGAGCGTGGTCAGTGGCGCGGTCGGTACCATCACGCTTAACAATGGTGGCACCAATTACGCGAGTGTTCCAACGGTTACGATTACCGGCGGGACGGGTGCCACGGCTAATGCGACGCTTGGTCTGACTGCGCAGAGTTTTGCCATCAACTCGGGGGGTGCGCGGTATACAGTGGCTCCTACGGTGACCATCAGCGGCGGCGGTGCGACCAGGAATGCCACCGCGACTGCGGTGGTGGCCATGCAAATGGTCACTGGCATCACCATCACCGATCCCGGAGAGGGATACACGACAGCACCCACGATCACCTTTTCAGGGGGAACTACTAGCGTTGGAGGAAGCATCCCTACCGGCACGGGCAATGCCAGGCAGTTTTGCTTGAGCGGGATCAACAAAACGGCGAGCGGTAGCGGATTCACCACGGCGACGGTCACGATCGGCGCGCCTGCCGCTGCCGTTCAGGCCACCGCCGTGGCGGTGGTTTCTAATGGCACGGTTACCGCGATCAACGTCGGTACCGCAGGCTCCGGCTACATCACGGCGCCCTCGGTCAGCATCACCGGGGCAACTCTTGTCACACCCGTCCAAGCCACTGCCAATGCGACGGTTTCTAATGGTGTGGTTACCGGGTTCAACATCCAAAACGCGGGCTCCGGCTATATGTCGCCGCCTACGATCTCTGTCGCCGCACCGGCGACGACTCAGGCCACCGCTACCGCCAATGCGACTGTTGCCAACGGTGCAGTCACTGGTTTCACGGTCAGCGGTGGTGCTGGCTACACTGCGGCTCCGCTCGTCACGATCGACGCCCCACCCGCCGCAGTGCAGGCGACGGCCAACGCCACGATCGCCAATGGTGCCGTCACCGGTTACACGATGAACAACACGGGAACCAACTACACCTCGGCCCCCACGGTGACTGTCGCCGCACCGACGACGACCCTGGTCACGGCGACTGCGACGGCCACGGTTGCCAGCGGTTCGGTCACCGGCTTTTCGGTCAGCGGGGGTGCCGGTTATCTGTCGGCCCCCACTGTCACGGTCGCCGCCCCACCCGCCGCGGTGCAAGCGACGGCGACGGCCAATCTCGACTCCAACGGGCAGGTGGGTAGTTTTACGATGAACAGCACGGGAACCAACTACACCAGCGTCCCTTCGGTCTCGGTGAGTGGCGGAAATTTCACGACTCGGATCACGGCGACGGCGAACAGCACCTTGAGCGGTGGCGGCGTTGTCAACTTTAGCATCACCAACCCGGGTGCTGGCTATATTGCGACTCCCACGAGCGTCACGGTCGCCGCCCCACCCGCCGCGGTGCAAGCGACGGCCAACGCCACAATCGCCAACGGGCAGGTGACGGGCTTCACAATGAACAGCACGGGAACCAACTACACCAGCGTCCCTTCGGTCACGGTGAACGCCGGACCTTTTATCACCCCAGCTCAGGCGAACGCGACCTGTACTTTGAATGGCACGGGTGTCGCCTCATTCACCCGAACCAATGTGGGCGCGGGCTATTTGACCGCGCCGACGGTGACCATCTCTGCTCCACCCGAACTAGCGACGGCCACCGCACAGGCCGTACTGACCAACGGCGCGGTGAGCGGCTACACGATCACCAACCCCGGTTTCGGCTACGCCACCGCGCCGACCGTCACGGTTGACTTGCCACCCGACAGCACCCCGGCGACGGCGACGGCGACGCTTACCAACGGTTCGGTCACCAGCTTCACGGTCACCAGCGGAGGCAGCGGCTACGATAAAGCGCCTGCGGTGAGTGTCGCTGTGCCTCCCGCGCAAACTGGCACCAGCACTCCGAATCCCTTCAAACTGCGGACCTTGCTGCACATCTCCGATGGCGGCGCGTACAATCTGCTGTCGCGCGTCTACCTCGGCACACTTGCCGTGGCGCCCAATGCGACCGGGATCAGTACCTTGGAATCCAAGCTCAAGGCAGATTCGCTCGACAGCGCCATGCGTTTCAGTGCCGCCCACCTCCCGCCGGGCGGAATCTACCTCGGCACGCCCAACGGCACGCGCTACACCTTCGACGTTACGAATCCTTACAATGGGGTGACGAATCCTTTTGTTCACAAGTATCATCCCGACCACGACAACGAGGACGCGCTCTTCCAGAACACACTGGCTGCAGGCGTCGAATCGCCGAACATCAGTCGTTCGTGCATTTTCACCTTCACCACCACCCCGCCCGCCGGCAGCACCACGTCGATCAGCTCATGGGGCAGCAGCGTGATCGGCGGCACCTACTCGGAAAACATCACCGGCATCCATAAGGAACCACTCAATGTCAGCGGCACCTTCGAACTCCGCCGCGCCTCCGAAATCGGAACGCTTTCGCAGTAAACTCTGAAAATCTGAAAATCTGAAACTTAACTCCTCACATTCCATGAAAAAGACCGCCCTAATCGCCGCCCTGCTGTGCTTGGCACAGAGTTCCTTGCACGCCGCCGTGCCCCAGTACCTCAACTATCAGGGAAAAGTATTCGACTCCGCCGGCATGCCACTGGGTGCCACGGGGACCGTCACTGCGCCCGTCGCATCGCCCATCAACCGCAAGATCATCTTCCGCATTTATGCCTCTGCGAGTGGTGGTAGCACGATTTGGACGGAGGAGCAAACGGCGACCCTTTCGCTGGGTGAGTTTAGCGTGGTTTTGGGCATGGGCAGCCAAGTTTCTGGAATTGCTGGGGGCCTGCCGGCAACACCAACACCGACCACTGCAAGCGAAGGACTTAAAGATAATGCCGATGTCCCGTTGAGCACGGTTTTTGCCGACGGCACAGATCGCTACCTCGAAATCGTCGTCGACAACGGCGACAACAGCTTCGGCGCCTCCGATCTACCGATCAACCCGCGCCAGCAGATCACCAGCACTGGCTTTGCTTTCCATGCCAGGTATGCGGATGAAATCACCAGTACGGCTAACATGACGGTGAATACCAGCACTGGCGCGGTTTCCGCGAAGGCGATCACTGCGACCAGCGTGAACGTGTCGGGTGGGGGAGCAATCACTGGCACTCATGTGGGCGACGGCGCGCAACTGACCGCGCTCGCGGGTGCTAACATCACGGCAGGCACGGTGCCCTCGGCGGCTTTGGTGGCAGCGGTCCAGCAGGCGCTTTGCCCGCCCGGCACGGTGGTGGCCTACATGGGCACGACCGCGCCAGCAGGCTGGTTGCTGTGCAACGGCGCTTCGGTCAGTCGCAGCACCTACGCCAGCCTATATGCGGTGATCGGCAATGCCAGCGGATCGGCAGATACGAACAGTTTCAATGTTCCCGACCTTCGCGGCAGATTCCTCCGTGGCTGGGACAATGCGATCGGACGCGATCCCGACCGCTTTTCGCGCAATGCGATGGCCGCGGGCGGTAACACTGGCGATGCCATCGGATCGATCCAGGGGGATGCATTCAAAAATCATACGCACGCCTTCTCTGATACCTATACAAACTTCTCCCAAACGAGTGCGAGCGGAGGTGCAGGCAATACAGGAGCAACCGGAACTTTGGTACAAGATGATACGACACTCTACGCCGGCGGCAACGAAACCCGCCCGATGAACGCCTACGTCAACTACATCATCAAGTTTTGAGTTCGCTTGGGATCAAGCCAGGTCGATCTGCCATGCTCAAGAACCACAACGAAAGAGCGTGCGGCCCATTTTTCAAAATCCACCCCATGAAACGCCAACCGTCCCTCACCCCAGCGATGCTTGATCCCATCGCGGCCGCGTCGACGGCGCGTGTGGCCCAAGTTCATTTCCAATCGTCCCCACCGGTGGATTTCCAGCCTTGGTGGGTGTGTCCCAGCCCCGCTTTGAGTCACTGAGACACTTTTTGCATCATCTCTTCATTTTCCCTACGCCATGAACACCCGATTTTCCCAACTGCTCACTGCACTGGTGAGCCTGCTGATCGTCACGAGCGCTCACGCGCAACTTTTAGAGATCAAGGGCACCAACAGCAACTGGCTCTTTGCGCGCTTCACGGCGGCAGGTGGCAACGCCACGGCTGCAGGCCCGCCGACGGGCAGCAACCAAGCGTCAGAGCCGGTTACGGCGAATAGCACTTTCAGGGGAATGGGGCAGATCGGTGGTTCATCGGCTGCGAAATTAGGAACATTTGGGGCTTACACTCCCACTCCGAGCTATACATTTAGTCCGACGGATTACCCATCGAACGCGCGTTATTCTGGGTCGACCGTGGTCACTGCCGCCACTGTAGCCTTGGGCCGCAGCACGATCGGTGGTGCCTTTGCCTCGGGCGCGCCGCGCTTCTCCATGGGAGAGGTCATTACGGAGCCGCTGGCCAAGGCCGACAATGTGACCACCGCCCCGGAGGGCTACTGGCGGTCGAAGCCTGTGGAGCCGGGCGAGGTGTTCAGCGACCAAAGCTACACCGTGAATGTCACCAACAGCAGTACCTCTTCCAGCACCGTCACCGTGGCCAGCGTGCCGACGGGCGTGGAGGTCGGTTCGGTTCTGCTCGGCCAAAGGATCATGGGAATCGCGGGGACGACGATCACCTTGGCAGGAAATGCGTCAAGCACCTACTCGACTGCAACCGCAGTGACGGTCAACAGCAAGATGCCCCTCCCGGCCTACACGGTCAGCGTCAAGGAGAGCAGCAACAGTGGTGCGGATGCCAATAAAGTGACCGTGGTGGCCACCACGGCGGCCAACTTAAGCGTCGGGTCGACTCTGCTGGGGCAACCGATCATCGCGATCAGCAGCGACTCGACCCTTGTCACGCTGGGCGGAGATGCCAACCAGACGATCTCGAGCAGCACGGGAACCTCGGTCCCGGTCACGCCACCGTTGTCCTATTATTACAGCCCGCACGCCGATGCGGTGTACGCCTCACAACCGGGGCGGGTATCGATCATCTGGGTGAGCCTCGTTCAAGAGAGCGGATCTTACAAATTCAAGGAAGAGACCTTCTCGGTGGCTACCAGCACCAGCAAGCCGGTGAGGAAGATTTTCTGGACGGAAGGAAGCTTTGACGGGCCGACGGTGTCCATCACCGACGGCCGGGTCAGCACGATCAATCCGATTTACAACGCCAACGTGCCGAAGGCCGTGGTCAATGAGGTGAGCGTGCCCGGCTACACGCCGCTGGTCCCGAACTTAAAAACCCTGTATTTTCAGCGGTTCGGTGGCACTGGCGAGATTCGTGCCTACAATGTCGAAGGGCGGATGCTGATTGAGTACCTGGGGCAGGTTCGTGCCGGCAATAACGTTTACACCTCGCTCGGGGTGGATGTGGTGGATTTGGTGCGCTCGCCCACCACCTACTTGACCACCACCCTACTCGGACAGCCGATCCTGCCACATGACGCGGTCGACGGCAGCACCGCGCTGACGGCGATTCCAAAGTCGGTGCCGGTAGAGGCTGGTGGAGGGGCTTACTATTCGACGGCGATGCAAAGCAACGGCGTTTTCAAGTATGTCGCCGAGCGAGAAACCGGCGACCCCAATCGCCCGGAAAACGGCAGCCCTCTCTCTGTGGATGCCTACAACAAGGTGGCTTTTTATTGGGCGGAGTCCGGAGATTTTGGTGCCAAATGGCCGAAGTTTCAGGATTCCTGCTGGCTGCGCTGGTCGCCGAACTTGAGCGACTACGTCATCAACACGGTGGATGCGGCGGGTAGCACCACCGACAATGGCTTGCAGTTCACCGATGGATTGATGCCGGCGATTGTCTATCAAGATGATCCGGCACAGGCGGCCGCGCAGATCGACAGTTTAAGCCAACGCTTGCGCGTCACATTAAAAAACTCGGGAGATGTGAACCGCTCGCTATTGAAGTTCACCGCCGGCACGGAAAACTGGTACATGAATCTCTACACGCAGGCTGAATCGCGTAGCACGGTGCTGGCTTCAAGCGCTAGCACCAGCAATAATGTGACGACAGTGACGGTGGGGAACACGAGGGAGTTGGTGGCGGGAATGACGGTTAGTAATGCAAACGGCATTTTTCTGGGCACGATTCTTAGCATCACCGACAGCACCCACTATGTGCTTTCGCAAACAGCGGCCAATTTCAGCAGCCAAAATTTGACCTACACGGTGGAGGATGGAGGCGGGGCGAAGATCTTCAATAGCGCCGCGACCGTGGGCACGCGCATTGATCGTCCAACAAAAGATTATGAAATCGGGGGTTACATTTCCGGGGGTACGGGCTATTCCCCCAGCGCCTACATCAACCCAATGGTTTCCGGGGTGGTGGAGGCGAACAAAGGGGCGATCATTCCAGTCAATGCTGTGCCCGGCAATGATGTGCTGACGGTGCGTTGGTTCAAACGAATTGCTGCTCCGAGTGCTGCATTTAAAGACCAGTACATCCCTGGAAAAATTGGCACTTACAAGGTCAGTTACCCAGCGAACCCGTCACAGATCGTGATCGCTCAGGGGATCGGCAGTGGGGATTTGCTCGGTGCGGAAGCTTCGGGCACGATTTATGTGCAAAACGATAAAAGTAAGCCGGGCTACAATCCCAACGAGGAACACGCTCTGATCCGCGCGGGTCGTGCCTATGCCTTGCGCGAGGATTTGAACATCTATTCCAATGGCAGCAACACCCAGCCTGCCAGCGGTTACAGTAGCGCGAATTATACCTCCGAACCCTACGTCTTGGTGGCCTACACCGATGCCAGCGACCAGCGCCCACAGATGCGCGCCTACCAAGTCGTGCGAAGCAACGGCACCTATGCTTTCAGGTACACTGCGACGGCAGGCACCCTGCTCTCGAAGCCCTATCCGCTGCCCTTGTTGCCGCTTGCGATGACGGGTGCTGGAGCCACGCTTAAGGCCAAGGATGTGGAGATGCACGGTGCCGATGCGCCGGTCAATGCCGAAGTGAGTATCAAGGACGATAGCGCCTATAAGGGTTTCACTTTCCAAGATCGCAAAGGCTTCACTTGGGTGCATCGCGGCCCGCACGGCGATCCGCTGGTCCGGACTGTGAGCGCCAGCGCATCGACCACGGTCACGGCCAACACCACGGGTCTGGTGGCGGGAATGTCCGTCACCGGTGATGGGATCACGGGTACCGCCACCATTGTCAGCATCACCGATGGCACCAAGTTTGTTCTCTCGAAGAGTGCCACCGCAGTTTCGAAGTCCTGGACATTCAAGCCCGCCCTGTCGGCAAAGCTTTATTACACCCTCCAGGCTGGCTTTTTCATGCCGGGCTACGACTTTGCCGCACAGCCGCCGGAGGGAACCGTGCTGCCGTTCTTGCGCAATGCCGACCGCAGCGGAATCAAGCTCGACCTATCCCAGATCGACGCCAATCCAACGGGGGGTGATGAAATAGACGCACCACTGCAGATGATTTACGAACCAGCATGGCCGACGAGTGCGCCGGAACTGCGAGTGGGCGAAACCCTCGCCTTGCCGAGTCGCGGGCTGCCACAGGTGCGCGGCCAGCAAAGCGCGCAGGTGCTCTATCAACAGTCAATCGCCAAGGATGCCACCAATACGCTCGATAAAAACAGTGTGGTGCTGTTTGACCCGACTTGTCAGAAAACGGTCGAAATCAGCACCTGCGGCATGACCAAGCTGCCAAGCAGCATTGCGACGAGCCTCTACAAGGCGAAAACCTATTTTCAAAAGTTGCCACCCGATTTGCAGCAGCGCATTTATTTCGACCCGCTGCTGAGCTCCACGCCGAACGGCAGCGGCTCGCTGGTGTTCACTGGCGTGTTTCACCAGGAAACCACCGGCGATTCCTACTTTGATCTCAATGCATTGAGCGCGAGCCAAGAGGTGGCCTTGCTTGCTCTGGTACCGGAAGCTGATGGGGATCGTGCCAACTGGGTCAAAGCCGTCAAAGGGCTCAAAAAACGAGTCGAAACCTACTATGAAAACCCCAACAAGCTGGGCACCTACATCCCAAATTCCAGCAAGTTCGTCGATGTTTACGCCTCGACTGCCAACAGCCCGGTGATCGCCGCGGTTAAAGATCCTGATACCCGTGTGGACAGCTATGCAGTGACCGCCACGGGCCGTGGGACGGGCTATGTGACGATGGTCTTCAACAACGGCAAGGCATTCACGGATGTGGGGAATCCCGTCTCGGTGCAGGTTTTCAAAATCGCCAACCAGCTTTATCCAGGGGAGTTGAAGGTGATCAATTCGAGCAACCCGCTCGACGAGCAGGTGACGCTGCGCCACACCGCCGACTTTGCGGGACGTCCCGATGATTATGAATACGACTGGCGCTACACCGATGGTGCCCCGACCGCCCCGGCAATCTATTCCAGCGTGATGACGCCGCGCATCGGCGTTGGGGCAACGCCCACCAATGTGTTATGGACCTCCGTCAGCGATCCGGGGGCGATGCTGCCGACGGCGCAGCAATACAGCCAACTTGGCAAAATCGAGGAGCTTGCGAGCGGGGCCAGAACTGTTTCTCCCAATCCGAGGGTTTACCTCAATAGTGGTATTTCCAACTTCACCCTCATTGCGACGAAATATGAAGGCGCGACGGTTTCGGTGGCGGATACCAGTCAGTTGATGGCTGGCATGAGTGTGACTGGCGGAGCCATTCCGGGCACTGCCACGATCGTGAGCATCACGGACAGGACGAGATTTGTGCTTTCGCAAAGCCTCATTGATGCAACGGACATGGCGCTGACCTTCACCGCCGCATCGAATGTGCTAGATACCTTTGTGGTGACCCCCAATACCGTCAATGGTACCACCGTCACGCTCGGCAGCAGTTCCCGGATTGAGAACGGCATGAGGGTCACTTGGCCAAGCTGCGACGGCACCGCCACGGTGGTGAGTGGCGCAGGTACCTTGGAGTTGGTGTTGACACAGGCGCCGCCCGCCCGGACCGCGCTCACCTTCCAAGCGACATCCCTCACCGACGACGAAATTGCGGCAGGCTATCCGGGGCTGGTTTTGAAGTCGAACATCGGTGCCGACTTCAGCACAGGAGTTCCAAGGAAAATCGTATTTAGCGCAACTCTCGGCGATCTCGATGGCTGCGTGTTGTATGTGAATGGGAAAGCTGCATTGGCACACAACGCACCGAGCCCAGCATTCACCTCGGTGAGTGCCACCACCGGCCTGACGCCGCAGGGGCTGAGCAAGCAGTTCAACATCGCGCCGGGTTATTTCACCAAAGGAGTCAATTCCATCGAGGTGGCGGTCTACACCGTGGCCGACCCGAACGCGTCCTCCGCGATCAACTTCAGGTTGGATGCGTCGCAGGAGACCGACTTGGTCAACAGCATTGGCAGTGCCTGGCAGAAGCCGGGTGATTTTGATGCGACCAAACTTCCAGATGGTGCGGATCGAACACTCAGCAACACCGCGATCATCGGTGGCGCGAGCACCAATCCTTTTGGCGGGCCAACCTTTGTCCTCAACGACCGTTGGTTCACGATGCGCTATCGGCCAAAGGCCAGCACTAGCAATGTCATGGGCAACCAATGGTCGAATTGGACGGCACCACAATTCACCGAGGGATGGGTCAAGCGGGTGCTCGCGGCGATCAACCCCTTCAGTCAACGGGTCAAGGATCTCTATAATAACGCAGTCAACACCGACGTCAGCATGCTGACCCAGGCGGGAACCCGCTGGGAAGGGGACCTGGCGTTGAACATGGATAACATCAATGACAGTGGTCTGATCGCGATTTACGAGACGGTGCTCAACCGCGCCAAGAGCATGAGCATCGATGCCAACACCAACGATAAGGACACCAACAATGCCTTACTGCTGGCTGCGGGATACCTCAACGATCTCTACACCATCCTCGGCAACGAGGCGTCTGCCGACGCCGCCGATCCGACGGTTGCACTGGACTCGGGGGCAGTGGCCTCCAGTCGCTTCTCATTTGAAGCTCAGGTCGCCAGTTCGCTGGACGAGGAAATGGCATTGTTGCGCGGCCGCGACGACAGCGTCAGTCCCGGCGTCATGACCAAGCCGTTTTACAACCGCCTCGTATGGAACTACACCCGTGGCATCAACAGCGGCGAAGCGATCTACGCCAGCAACTACAACATCAAGGAAAAAGTCGGTAGCAGCACCGCCAACGGTGTGATCGATGCCGCCGACGCGCAGCGGATGTTCCC
This sequence comes from Akkermansiaceae bacterium, assembly GCA_026461385.1. Taxonomy (GTDB): domain Bacteria; phylum Verrucomicrobiota; class Verrucomicrobiia; order Verrucomicrobiales; family Akkermansiaceae; genus Luteolibacter. Next base: position 3,781 of record JAPJNB010000217.1, on the reverse strand, counting down.
ACAGGGCCATGGCGATGCCTACGGCCACTACCTCACGGCGCTCAAGGGCTACTACCGTCTGCTGTGGAACTCCAACTTCACGTGGACGCCGAGCGCTGAGGCGGTGACGGTGTTGGGAGTGCCGGTGACGGTCGATTTCCAGGACGAGCGCAAGTTTGCAGCGGCTGCCGCCCATCTGGCCAGCACCGCCGAGCAGATCTGTGCGCTGACCTATCGCCAAAATTACAAGGACGATCCCAAGGTAGGCTGGAGCCAATTCCAGGACAAGGTCACCGATCGGGGCTGGGCATTGGATGAACAAGTCAGCCGTAGCACCCAAGGCGCGCTCTTCAACTGGACGGTGGCCAACGCGCTGTTGCCCGATGTGGATACCGTCCACACTGGGGTTCAAAAGATTGACCGCACCACGGTGCTGGAACTCGCGCTGCTGCCAACGGCGGCCAGTTCCTTTCAGTCCACCCTCGACAACGCCAACGCCCGCCTCAACCCACTTGGCCTGAGTCCGGGTGCGATCCCCTTCGACATCGATCCGAACTTCGCAACTTCTGACCCCGGGCGCGTCTCCGGCGGATCGCCGTTTTCGCAGATGTATGCTCGCTCACTACGCGCGCTCAACAACGCGGCGGGTGCCTTCAATCAAGCGGCGAGCATGAGCCGTGCCTTGCGTGAGCAGACCAACACGCTCGATGATTACGCGGCCGGCATTGCTCAGCAGGAGTTTGCCTTCAACAACCAGCTTTGTGATATCTATGGCACACCCTACACGGGGGACACGACGTATTCCTCCGCTTACACTGGGCCGGATCTTACCAACTACTTTATTGTCGATCGGCCCAATGATTTGGTGGACACCTCTCAAAAAGTAGAGGTTACCATTCGTCAGGGCGCGAACCTTGACGAAGTGGATAATGCCCTCCTCAAGGCAGCCAAGCTGGCCACTACCACGATCGCAACAAAGTTGGTTCCCGGTTTTTTGGGTAAACTTGCTGGTGCTACGACGAAGGTTACCTGGAACGAGATTTATGGTGCGGCCATCTACACCAACAAGACGGTAACCATCAACCCTTCGAGTTTGGTGCAATACAATGATGTTTGGAAGTCCGGCGGAATGGGGGCCCGGAAGCAGATCGGCGAGCTACAAACCGCGTTGCTGGAATCTGAAATGAGCCTACTAGCCATCAAATCGGCTAACACTCAACTCAAGCTTAAGACTTCGGAACTCAGGCGAAAAATGAGCCAGTATGATATGATGACACTTTGGAATGGATATCTCAGTACGTACATCGTTTGGTCGAGTAATGCTGAGATTACTCAAGCGCAAATTATTGCACTATTGGACGAAAGTGAACAGCAGTCGGAAAGTACATCAACTTTGACTCAAGATATATCGAAAGTGTTTTCGGAAAGTTTACCGAAAGTGATCGGTGTTGCAACGGATGCATTGTCATCTGCCCGCGCCGCCATTCAGGCGGGGGGGGTTGCTAAGTCGTTGCTTGAAAAGGTAAAAGGAGCGGTCACTGCGAGTATTAAGCACAAGGCGGAAAATATGGTCGTTAATATGGAAAACGGCACAGATTTTATGTCTGGCGACATAGTTCGCAAGCATGAGGAGGGCGCGCTACAGTATGAAGTCTCGAGCCTATACAATGAGGTAGTCAATCAGCAAGCCGAGATGATGCAGAGGACTTTAGAGTATCAGAAGTCATTGGAAAATATCACTAACGTGATCGCGAAGGGCAACAGTCTTCTGCTTGAGCGGGAACTGTTCCGCCAACGCGCGGCGGCGATCATCCAAGGTTACCGCACCAACGACATGACCTTCCGGACCTTCCGCAACGAGGCGCTGGAGCAATACCGCTCACTGTTTGATCTGGCGAGCCGCTACACCTACATGGCGGCCAAGTCTTATGATTACGAAACCGGTCTGCTGGGCACCCCCCAAGGCAAGACAGTATTCTCAAAAATCGTCGCCTCGCGCTCGCTCGGCGATCTGACGGGTGGCACGCCGCAATCGACGACGAGCACGCTGGGCGACGCGGGCCTAGCCGGCAGTATGGCGCAGTTGGATGCGGATTTTTCGGTGGCGGAAAGCCGATTGGGGATCAATAACCCGGATTACTACGGCACGGTATTTTCGCTGCGCGGCGAGCTCTTCCGGCTCTTGGATGATCCCGGCCAGGAGAGCGATGACGACGCGTGGCGGCAAACCCTTGAGCAGCACATTGTTTCCAACGTGCTCAACGATTCCGATGTCGCGACGCAGTGCCTCAATATCAAGAAATCGAATGGCAGCGCGGTGCCGGGGATCATCATTCCCTTCAGCAGTTGCATTGAGGGCAGCAAGAACTTCTTCGGGAAGGAGCTAGCGGCCTATGACCACGCCTACTCGGTCAGCAGCTTTGCCACCGTGATCAGCAACGCGGGCATTGTGTTCTCAGGCTACGTGGGAATGGATGCCGCCGTCAGTGATACCGTGGTGACCGCCGCTAATAAGCCATTCGCCCTCAGCGCAACGCCCTACGCCTATCTGATTCCCTGTGGCAACGATGTGATGCGGGCACCGCCGCTGGGCGATACCGATACGATCCGCACCTGGACGGTGCAGGATCAGGCACTACCGCTGCCCTATAACCTTGGTGCCAATGATTTTAACAGCACGCAATTCTTCAACGCCACGGGTACCCTCAGTGCGCAGCCATGGATCATCCGCAAGCACCAGGCGTTCCGCGCGGTGGCAAAGACTCAGATGTTCGAAAGCGGACCTCCGCTCGAATTCAGCACTGCCCGCCTGATCGGCCGCAGCGCCTGGAACACTCGCTGGAAGATCGTGATCCCCGCCTGCACCCTATCCGCCAACGAACAGGATGCTCTCAACCGCTTCGTCTCCAGCGTCACCGACATCAAACTCTATCTGCGGACCTACTCGCACTCTGGAAATTGAAGAGCAACGATATCCCTGTCGTTTCCTCTATGACATCAAATGGGGGATCATGTGTCCTCCGAATCCTTACCTTATGAAGAAGATATTTTTGATTCTCGCGGCCACTGCATTGGCGTTGCTGCCGCAAGCCTTGTCGGCGGCGGTACCCCAGGTTCTCAATCATCAGGGTCGTCTGGCCGTCAACGGGGTCAACTTTGAGGGTAGCGGCCAATTCAAGTTCGCACTCGTCAACCCTACTGGCAACGTGACGTTCTGGAGCAATGATGGAACGGGGTCTTCTGGATCGGAGCCAGTTGCGGCGGTGACGCTTGCGGTGTCGAAGGGGCTTTATGCGGTCTTGCTGGGCGATGCGAGTGTGCCAAACATGACGGCGGTGCCGACCAGCGTTTTTGAGAACGCTGACGTGCGGCTGCGGGTGTGGTTCAACGATGGCAGCAATGGTTTCCAGCTGATGACCCCTGATCAGCGATTGGCGGCTTCGCCTTATGCGCTGACGGCGGACAAGGCGAATTCGGCGACCAGTGCCACAGCGTTTACGGGATCGCTCATAGGGGAGGTGACAGGAACGCAGAGTGCCACGGCGATTTCCGCAGCGACGGTGACGGGTAAGGCTCTAACTGGATATGTGTCAGGGGCTGGAAATGTCACTGCATCGGATACGATTCTTTCGGCGATCAACAAACTGAACGGAAACAACGTGCTAAAGGCGAACGCCGCCAGTCCAACGTTCACAGGAAACGTCAGCGGCATCAACGCCACGATGGTGGGGCTGGGAAATGTGAGTAATACCAGTGATGCGAGTAAGCCGGTTTCCGATGCCCAGCAGACGGCGCTGAATTT
>JAPJNB010000216.1 GCA_026461385.1 Akkermansiaceae bacterium | reverse complement strand
GCAAAGAAGGTTGCGAAAAAAGTCGCCGCTGAAGCTCCAGAGATCACTGCCGAGGTTCCCGCGATCACTGCAGAAGCTCCAGAGACCGCCGCTGAAGCTGCCGAGTCGACAGAATCCTGAGCCATCTCGGCTCACACTCTCCGATTTTACTGCGAGCCGCCCCAGTCGGGCGGCTCGTTTTGTTTTTCAATTCTGACTCAAGTCGATCACGATCTACCTTGAATCCACCCTCTGGAAATCCGACACTTTCCCGATGTCTGCCCGCGACGCCGCCTGCTCCATTGCCACCCGCCTCACCCAGGCTGGCCATGTCGCTTTGTTTGCCGGCGGCTGCGTCCGCGACCACCTGCTCGGAATCGAACCCAAGGACTACGACATCGCCACCTCCGCGACCCCCACGGAAATGGTGAAACTTTTTCCCGGCGCAAGCGAGGTGGGCGCACACTTCGGCGTGGTGATCGCGAAATCCCACGGCTACCCGATCGAAATCGCCACTTTCCGGACCGATGGCAGTTACAAAGACGGCAGACGCCCCGAATCGGTCACCTTTTCATCCCCCGACGAAGACGCACGCCGCCGCGATTTCACGATCAACGGCCTTTTCGAAATTCCAACCACTGGCGAAATCATCGACCATGTGGGCGGAAGGTCCGACCTCGCCGCAAAGATGCTCCGGGCCATCGGCGATCCGACCGACCGCTTCACCGAAGACGGCCTGCGCCTGCTGCGCGCCATCCGGTTCGCCACCTCGCTTGGATTCGAAATCGAGCCGACCACCTGGGCCGCGATCCGCGAATGCGCACCTCTGCTCGCCCGAATTTCACCAGAGCGAATTCGCGATGAGTTTTCGAAAATCCTCGCTTCCCCACGCCGCCGCGCTGGAGTGGAACTGTTGGTGGAATCAGGCCTGATGCACCACATCGTGCCAGAATTCCTCGCGACGATCGGCTGCGAGCAACCCCCGGAATGGCACCCAGAGGGCGACGTCTACACGCACACGTGCATCATGTTGGAAATGCTCAAGCCCGACGCACCGCTCGAACTTTGCCTCGCTGTTTTTCTCCACGACATCGCCAAACCCCCTTGCCAAACCTTCGACGACGAAGCCGGACGCATCCGCTTCAATGGCCACGACTCCATGGGTGCCGTCATGTCGGAAACCATCCTCCGCCGCCTGCGCTACCCGAACGACACGATCGATGCGGTCGTCCCGATGGTTGCCCGACACATGCAGTTCATGAACGTCCAACACATGCGGACCGCCAAGCTGAAGCGCTTCATGGCTGCCCCATCGTTCGACCAAGAAATGGAGCTCCACCGAGTCGATTGCGGGTCCTCGAATGGCTTCACCGACAACTACGAATTCCTCGAAGCCAAGGCGGTGGAGTTCGCAAGCGAACCTCTCATTCCCAGCCCGCTGGTATCCGGCCGCGACCTCATCGATCTCGGTCTCACTCCAGGCCCACGCTTCAAGGAGATCCTCGAGTCGGTGCAAACCGAACAACTGGAAGGACGTATCCTTGATCGTGAGCCTGCCCTCGAGTACTTGAAGGCACTCGCTGCAAACTTTTCATCCTAATTGTCCACCATCCCATGCCTGCCACCACGCCCGTCGAACACTCCGACCCCGTCAATGCCTCCATCCTCGCGATTTCCGAAGACCTCGTGGCCGGATTCGACCGCCATCCCTTTCACGTGATCGCTGAAAAATCCGGCGTAGCCCTCGAAACGGTCATCGAACGCATTCGCGCGATGGTCGAGGCGGGCGTCGTCCGTCGCGTCCGCCAAACCTTGCTTTCCACCAAGCTGGCACATGGCGCGCTGGTGGCCTGGAAAGTCCCCGAAGAAAAACTCAACGACGCCTTCGATTTCATGGCAAAGGATGACCCATTCTCCGGCCACGTGGTGATCCGCTCGACCGACACGGAGGTTTCCGGCTCGGGCTACCGGCTTTGGACGACCCTCAAGGTGCCCGTCGGCGAGTCACTGGATTTCCACGCATCGGCCTTGCTGCGCCTCACCGGTGCCACGGAGTACCTCCTCATGCCTGCCAACGGCGTCTTCGCCCTCGGCGTCGGCCACACCCGCCGCAAAACCCTCGAACCCGGCGACAAAGCGGACGAAGCCGCAGTGATGATGACCACCACAGCCGTCGACCTGACCGCAGAGGAATGGAACGTCCTCCTCGCGCTCAAAGAGGAACTCTCTCTCACCGAAATCTGCGAAAACCCATGGGAAACCCGCGCAAAAATCGCAGAGGTCTCGATCGATCGCTTCTGCGATGTCGCGGAGACACTCAATGCGAAAAAGGTGATCGGGCGCTTCTCAACATTCCTCGAACACGTAAAACCCTCGGCCACCGGGGAACGCGTGACTCGTTTCAACGGTCTCTTCCACTGGGCCGTGCCGAAAGGCCGCGAAATCGAGGCTGGCGGCGAGGTCGGCCGCCACTTCTGCATGACCCACGCCTACTGGCGTGAAGGCGGCCCCCAATTCGGCAACGTGAACATCATGGGCGTGATGCACGGAACCGAGAAACCTCGCGTGCTGGAACACAAGGCCGCCATCGATCGCCACCTGGCCGCCGCGGGCATCCCCGTTGCGTACACGAATGTCTTTTGGGGCGGCCGCTCGGAAATCAAACCCTCGGAAATCTCACCCAAGGTCTACACCGACTGGCACCAAAAATACGCCGCAACCCCGACAAATTTCACACCTCCCGACTCGGGAAATCCTGCCTGATTTCCACTTCACCGCGTCGCACCACGAGGTAACTCCTCGTGCCCATTGTGACCAAATCGTCACATGCAATCCATTCGCAGCACCCATCTCGGACGCTAGCTTGCCACAGAAATGCACCGAATTCTGATTATTGAAGACGAGCGAGACATCAATGACTTGATTGGTTTCAATCTTCAGAGAGCGGGCTACGAGGTCATCAAAGCCTACGATGGCTTGGAGGGAACCGAGCTGGCTCTCCGAGAACGCCCGGATCTGATCCTCCTCGATCTCATGCTCCCCGGCCGCGATGGTTATGGCGTCTTCCGCGAACTCCGTAGAGACTCCCGCACCTCAAACACCCCCGTCATCATGCTCACCGCCAGAGCACAAACCGAGGATCGCATCCAAGGTCTCGAAGCCGGTGCCGATGACTACCTCACCAAACCCTTCAGCCCGAAGGAACTGATGCTGCGCGTCCAAGCGATCCTCAAGCGGGTCGAAGGAGCCCCAGGCAACGTGGACCTCACCTTCGGCCCATTCCGCTTCGATAAAAACGCACTGAAGTTTTACATCGAAAACGAACCCGTGGATCTCACATCCACCGAGTTCAAGCTGCTGCTATTCCTCTGCGAACGCCCCGGAAAAACCCAGGATCGCAACGACCTCCTCCGCACGGTCTGGGGCTACAGCGATGCAACCTTCAGCCGGACGCTCGACACCCACATGAAGCGGCTCCGCCAAAAACTCGGCCCCTATGGGACGATGATTGAAACGGTGCGCGGCATCGGCTATTGCATTGCGAAAGCCGACCCATGATTTCCAAGATCTTCATTCTTTCCGCAACCGCTGCACTCCTCATCCTCCTCGTTCTCAACCGCCGCCTCCGCCGTGCCCGCAAGCTCTCAGATGATGCCCTCAACACCTGGAAAATCCAATCTGGACAGGAACTCAACCAAGCCCGCCATGACCGCAACCGCTTCCTCGATGCCCTCGGCGATGCGTTTCTCCTCGTGGACTCAGACGCAAACATCCGCTTCGCCAACCGCGCATCACGCACGCTCTTCGGCTCTCGCGAACTCCTCGACCGCCCCGTTCGCGAGGCTTTCCTCGACCCACGCCTCGCTCAAGCTCTCCTCAAATGCTTGGAAACCGGCGAACCCGCTCAATCCCTCGTGGTCCTTCCCCAACAAAACTCGCCTCGTGGCGATCTCGAAACCCGCGGCGTCAATGCCTGGATCATCGATGCCGCAAACCTCCCACACCCATTCCCAGGCGAACCAACCACTCGGGTCATCATCCGCGACGTGACCGCAGAACACCAACTCGAACAAGTCCGCAAAGACTTCGACGCCAACGCATCTCACGAGCTCCGAACACCGCTCGCGATCATCAATGGTTATCTTGAAAATCTGTTAGACGACGACATGATTGAGGAGCCGATGATGGCACGCCGCTTCCTCACGATCATGCGCAAGCACACGGACCGCATCTCACACATCGTCGAGGACATGCTGGTCATTTCACGCCTCGAATCCGGCGAGGCCAACCTGCTAAAGGTCGAGCCTTTCCGCTTCCACTCCTGCATCAATGATGTGCTCGAACGCCTCGAGTCGGTGGTGAGAAATCAAAAGGCAGTGATCCACGTCGCGATGCCAGACCCGGACCTCGTCTTGCATGGCGACCGCTTCTACTGGACCCAAGTGCTCTTCAACCTCGTCGAAAACGCTCTCAAACAAAACCCTCGCGATGGCCTCCACGTGATCATCGGCTGCGAATCGATCGGCGAAAAAATCCACATCTGGGTCTCCGATGACGGCGTTGGCATCCCCAGCGCAGATCTACCCCACATTTTCCGCCGCTTCTTCCGCGTCGAGAAGCACCACTCACAACAAGAAATCAAAGGAACTGGCCTCGGACTCTCGATCGTGAAACGCGCAGTGGAAGCCCACGGCGGCCAAATCGGTGTCACCTCGGTGCCAGGCAGCGAGACGAAGTTTCTCATCAGCATCCCGACCGCGCGGCATGCTGAAGCCCCGATTTGAGGCCCACGGATGGGCTCCTCAACCGCTTTGGATCCGCGATCCCACGCCGGTCGCTCGGATTTCCTTCGCGTTTTCTGAAATTTGCCGTGCGACTGAGGAAAAAATCAGCCTAAATCCTCGCGGAGCTAGGCCTCAAGCCTTTCCCTCTCACCGCTTTCACCCATGTCTTCCGCCGCCATCCAGCTCCTTCACCGGGATCGCATTCCGCAATCCGGCTGCTTGATCATTCCCGGCCGACTCGATCTCGACCTGCTGGTCCACTTGGAAAAAAACCTCACCGGCCGGAAAATCACCTGGCTCATCGAGGAAGCTGCATCCTACAGCACGCCCATCCGCGCCCACCTGGAAAAATCCCGCTCCGGCGCGATGTTTTCCGCAAATGACGCCGCTCCCGCCGCCGCAGGAATCCAACTGAAGCCATTTCTCGATGGAAATGGGGTGCTGATCTACGTGCCCGGCCTCACCAGCGTCCGCCGCGGCACGGCCTGCCACATCCCCACCACGCACCTGAAAACCTTGTGCGCTTTCGGCCTCCCGATCCTCCCACTCGCGGTGGATTGCCCGCGCGAGTCGTGCCTGTCAATCGAACGCAAATCATCACTCCCCTCGGCGGTCATCTCCGTCGGCAAATCGATCTCCCCAGAAAAAGCCTCGCTCGCCGCCTTCCAACAAAGCCTGCTCGAAGCAAATGAGGAGGCCTACCGCAAGCGTTCTCTCCTCAAGGGCTCGCTTGCCACCGTTCTCCTCGCGGGACTCAAAAAACACGGCAGCCACCGCCGACTCATCGACGGCGCGGACGATACGGAAATCCCATTCACCAAAATTCTAGCCGCATCGCTCGCGTTTTCAAAATCCATCCGCAAGGAGACCGATAAACCGCGCGTGGCCATCGTCCTCCCCCCCGGCAAAGGTGGCCTCATCGCAAATCTCGCCGTGCTCTTCGCCGGAAAAATTCCAGTAAATCTCAATTTCTCAGCAGGCCACGAAGCCATCAAATCCTGCATCCGCCAAGCCGATGTCGACCGCTTCATCACCGCAGACCCATTCGTCCGCAAGATCTCTGCTTTCCCTTGGCCGCCAAACCGCGACCTAATCTTGATCGAACGCGTCCTCCCGACGCTGAAAAAGAAGATCATCGCCTGGGCCATCCTCTCAAAAATCCTTCCCACCTCACTCCTCGCCCTGATCCTGCGCCTCAACAAGCGCTCCAACGACGACGAGGCAACGCTGCTTTTCACCTCGGGATCGTCAGGCGAACCCAAAGGCGTCCCACTCAGCCACCGCAATGTGCTCGCAAACGTCTGCCAATTCGGCACGCGGCTCGACCTCCCACGCAATTCATCGATCCTTGGCTGCCTCCCGCTCTTCCACTCGTTCGGAAGCACGGTCACGCTCTGGTTCCCCATCATCGAAGGGGTCAACCTCGTAACCTACCCCAGCCCGCTCGAAACGAAACGGCTCGCAGAACTCATCGCCCTGCACCAGATCGACATCCTCCTCGCAACGCCCACTTTCCTCCGAGGCTACATGAAGCGCATCGACCCCGCTCAGCTTTCGTCCCTCAAACTGGTGGTCACCGGCGCGGAAAAACTCCAAAAATCGCTCGCTTCAGCCTTCGCCGAGAAATTTGGCATCCACCCCCAAGAAGGTTACGGCCTCACCGAAACCTCGCCCGCCACGAACGTCAACCTGCCCGACCCCCCACCCCAAGGAGAAGCCATCACCCTGCCCTCATCGCGCAACGGCTCGGTCGGCCAACCCCTCCCTGGCATCGCGATCAAAATCACCGACCCCGGCACCACCCAGGAAATCCCAATCAACCAACAAGGGGTCATCTGGCTGAAAGGCTCAAACATCTTCAACGGCTACCTCAACAATCCCCAAAAATCCAGCGAGGTCCTCTCGGCCGATCATTGGTTCTGCACCGGCGACGTCGGCCGAGTCGATGAAGACGGTTTCCTCTGGATCGAAGGCCGAATCTCCCGATTCTCAAAAATCGCAGGCGAAATGGTGCCCCACGAAACGGTGGAAGCCGCGATCAATAAAGTCCTCGGCCTGGACTCCGAATCCGAACGCTGCATCGCCGTGGTCGGCATCCCCGACGAACAAAAAGGCGAGGCGATCCTGCTCCTCTCCAGCGTCGCTGGCCCCGCACTCGACCAAGAATGCATCGACCTCCGCTACAAGTTGTTAGACGAGGGGCTTTCATCACTCTGGTGCCCCAAACGCATCATTCCCGTCCACGAAATCCCCGTCCTCGCCTCGGGAAAACTCGACATCAAGGCCTGTGAAGCACTCGCCAAATTATACGCCTAACCCACGCTCTCCGCTTCACACTCCTCGCTCGCCCACACCCTCTCTTTTGATCCATCGCCACCACACCATGCCAAACCGCATCGATTCCACGTTCGCCCGCCTCCGAGAAAACCACCAAAAGGCGTTCGTCGCTTACGTCGCCGCCGGTGATCCAAACTTCGAATCCTCACTGGAAATCATCAAGTCCCTCGCCGACACCGGCGCCGACATCATCGAACTTGGCCTGCCATTCTCGGACCCACTCGCCGATGGCATCGTGAACCAAATGGCGGCCGAACGCGCCATCAAGGCGGGCATGACCACCATCCGCTCGCTCGAACTGATCCGCCGCTTCCGCGAATCCCACGAGACCCCCATCGTGCTCTTCACCTACCTGAACCCAGTCTTCACTTATGGCTTCGAAGCATTCCACCACGATGCCGCAGCCGCCGGGGCCGATGGCATCCTCTTGCTCGACCTCCCTCCCGATGAAGCCGCTCTCAACAAGGATCTCGCCGTCGGTGCCGGTCTGAAACACATCCGCCTCATCGCTCCAACCACCCCTCCGGAACGGGTGAAAATTCTAGCAGAATCCTCAGAGGGCTTCATCTACATGCTCTCACGCACGGGCGTCACCGGATCACACGGCGGTCCCTCCGCCAACATCGCGGCCCAAGTCGAAGCCATCCGCGCCCACACCCAGACGCCGATCTGCGTGGGCTTCGGAATCAGCACGCCCGAACAAGCGGCCGACGTCGCAAAAGCGGCCGATGGCGTGATCGTCGGATCCGCGATCGTTAAACAAGTGGAACTCCACCCAGACCACGCCGCAGAAGCGGTTCGGAATTTCACCGCTCCTCTCATCGCCGCCACCAAATCCTAACTTCACCTTCCTCTCCACCTTCCACCTTCCACCTTCGACCTTTCCCATCCATGCTTCTCCACTTTTTTAAAATGAACGGCGCCGGCAATGACTTCATCATCATTGATAACCGCGACCTCTCGATCGACCTCGACGCAGACACGATCGCCGCCCTATGCGACCGCAACCGTGGCATCGGTGCCGACGGTTTGCTCGCGGTGGAGCCCGCACGCAAAGGCGCAGACTTCCGCTTCCGCTACTACAATGCCGATGGCGGCGAAGCCGAAATGTGTGGCAATGGCGCACGCTGCTTCGGCCGATTTACCGCCCACCTCGGCGAAATCGTCCTCAAAAAAGTCACCTTCGAAACCATCGCCGGCACACTCGCCGCGGAAATGATCGGCGAGGATGTCCGCATCGCGATGTCCGAACCCAAGGACCTCAAACTCAACACCGATGCCAAAATCCCCGGCCACGATGCACCCTTGCATTTCGTGAACACCGGCGTGCCTCACGTGGTCACCTTTCTTCCAAGCCCAGAAGCACTCGATGCCTTCGATGTCTTCAACCACGGTGCTGCCATCCGCCACCACGCCGCCTTCGCACCCGCTGGCACCAATGCGAACTTCGCGGCGATCCTCGCCCCGAACCACATCTCGATCCGCACCTTCGAACGCGGCGTGGAAGATGAAACGCTCGCCTGCGGCACTGGCATGGTCGCGTCCGCTCTGGTCCACCACCTCCTCACCGGCGCCGCCAGCCCGATCAAGGTCGACGTCGAAGGCGGCGACACCCTGGAAATCGGTTTCGAAAAAACCGGCGACCAAACCTTCAAAAACGTCACCCTCACCGGCCCCGCCGATTTTGTGTTCGAAGGCGAAATCGACATCTAACGCAGCGCCCTCAAAAAAGCCTTCAGCCCTCAGCCTGCCGCTCGGCCCTGAGTCACCCACGACTTGTGGGTCATTTGAAAATTTCTCTCCCAAACCCCGCAGATGTTGTCGGAGGTGAGAGTCCCAATCAGCACCACTCTTTGGTGATCTGCGTGCTTCCTCAGCACCAACGGTGCGACGGCGTGGGCGGAAACTTACTACCTGCTGATCCAGACCAATCGTGGTCAGCAAGAGGCGAATCAACCCAACAGCTCCGCGTGCACACTGGCGCCCTCCCTACCGGACCAACCATTTCATTGAACATCCAAGATTGTCTGATTTGGCGTTGACAAAAATCCGCAATGTCATTACCCAGCCACTGTCAAATAATTGATTTCCTCCACCTCCCCTTGTCCCAGCCTCCATGCTGGTTCAGTCCATACGTCAAGCATCGTCCCCCATTTCCCCCGCCCTCCGACCCAAAAGCAATTTATTAGCAGTCCTTCTGTTGCTTCAACCACCCTTCTACAAACTCGCTGATTAGCATTCCCCGTTTTCTCATCATGGCCAGCTCTGCCACCCCACCGTGCGTTACTCCCTCATCCTCACCTCGCAAGGTCCTGCTCGTCGGCTGGGACGCGGCGGACTGGAAGGTCATCCACCCGCTGCTCGACGCCGGGAAAATGCCCCACCTCGCCCGCTTCATCGAGCAGGGCGTCATGGGCAACATCGCCACCCTCCAGCCCGCGCTCAGCCCCACCCTCTGGACGTCCATCGCCACCGGCAAGCGCCCTTACAAGCACGGCATCCTCGGCTTTTCCGAGCCCGATCCCGTCACCGGCGGCATCCGCCCCATCACCAATCTCTCGCGCAAGACCAGGGCCATCTGGAACATCCTCAACCAGGAGGGAAAAAACACCATCACCGTCGGCTGGTGGCCGTCCAACCCCGCCGAGCCATTGTCCAAGGGCGTGATGGTTTCCAACGACTACCAGCAAGCCCACGGCAGCACCTATGAGCCGGAAAAATGGCCGCTCAAGCCGGAAACCATCCACCCCGAGCGGCTCATCCGCCACCTCAAGGACCTGCGTTTCCACCCGGCGGAGCTGACCGAGGACGACCTGCGCCCCTTCCTCCCCGGCCTCGATGGCATGAGCCGCGAGGACCTCGACAAGGCGGAGAAGGACCCGCGCGTCCAGTCGCTCGCCAAGATCATCGCGGACTGCACCAGCATCCATTCCGCCGCCACCGCGCTGATCCAGAATGAGCCCTGGGACCTGATGTGCGTTTACTACGATGCCATCGATCACTTCGGCCACGCCTTCATGAAATACCACCCGCCGCAGCGGCCGCAGGTGAGCGACTGGGACTTCCAGGTCTTCAACCACTGCGTGGAAATGGGCTACCTCTATCATGACGCCATGCTCGGCACCCTGCTCGATCTCGCCGGCGAGGACACCACCGTCATCCTCATGTCCGACCACGGCTTCCACCCGGACGACCTGCGCCTGAGCAACATCCCGCGCGAGCCCGCCGGTCCCGCCGCCGAGCACCGCCAGTTCGGCATCTTCGCCGCCATGGGCCCCGGCATCCGCAAGGACGAGCGCGTCTTCGGTGCCAGCCTCATCGACATCTGCCCCACCCTGCTCCACCTCTTCGGCCTGCCCGTCGGCGAGGACATGGATGGCAAGGTGCTGCTGGACATTTATGAAAATGCGCCTGCCGCCATCCAGCGCATCCCCAGCTGGGACGCGGTGCCCGGCGACCACGGCATGCACCCGCCGGACAAACAGATTTCCGCCGCGGATTCCAAGGCCGCCCTCGAGCAGCTCGTCGCCCTCGGCTACATCGAGGAGCCGGATGCGGATCAATCCAAGGCCATCGCCCAAACCGTCTGCGAACTCGACTACAACCTCGCCCAGGCCTGGATCGACGGCGGCTACTACGCCGAGGCCGTCACCATTCTCGAGCGCCTCTACCAGACCTGGCCCATGGAGCACCGCTTCGGCTTCAAGCTCGCCACCTGCTACCAGAGCCAAGGCCGCCCGGCGGAGCTGCGCACGCTCGTCACCACCGTGAGCGAGCGCCGGATGCAGGAAGCCAGCGAGGCCGTCGCCACCCTCCAGGAGCTCAAGCTCGATGACGAGGAAGTCCAGAAGGCGGAAAAGGAACGCATCGAGGCGATGACCGACAAGGAGAAGGAAAAATTTGGTCACGAGCGCCGCGAGCTGCTGGCCAAGGCCCGCCCCAACCTGTTTTCCCTGCGCTACCTAGAAGCCTATGCCGACCTAGCCGAGAAAAACTACGAGGAGGCCCTCACCAAGCTCGAACAGCTCGACAGCGACTTCGGCGCACGCCGCAATGCCCTCACCCTGCGCGGCGAGCTGCTGCAGCGGCTTCAGCGTTGGGACGAATCCCGCGCCGCCTTCGAAGAAGCGCTCGTCCTCGACTCGGAAGCGCCCGGACCGCTGCTCGGCATGGCCCGCGCCGCGCTCGCCGCGCGGGATTACGAGGCCACCATCCGCCACGCCCGCGCCTCGCTCGGATTGCTTTATTTCCAGCCGAAGGGCCACTACATCATCGGCCTTGCCCACTTCCGACTCGGCGAGTTGGCGGCGGCCAAGGACGCCTTCCTCACCTGCGTCACCCAGGCACCCTTGTTTGCCGCCGGTTTCCGCATGCTCGGCCAGATCGCCCGCTTCGAGCACGACGCCATCGGCCAGAGCCAGAACGCGCTGCGCCTGAAACATTCCCGCGAGCGGCTCGCCGCGCTGCGGGATTCCAAATTCGCCGAGCTCCAGGAGCTCACCGCCCGCCCGCTGCACGGCGGCGATGATCCGGAAACCCGGCCCATGCCCGAGCTCCAACCGCGCCCGGAAGCCCTCGCCGGCGTGGCCCCGGAGGAACTCATCACCCTCGTCTCCGGCCTGCCGCGTTCCGGCACCTCGCTGATGATGCAGTTGCTGGAAGCCGCCGGCCTGCCCGCCTTCACCGACGGCCGCCGCGTGGCGGACGCCTCCAATGAAAAAGGCTACTACGAGCACGACCAAGTGGCCGCCCTGCTCACCAGCCCGGACAAAAGCTGGCTCGCCGGAGCCCGCGGCCACTCGCTCAAAGTCGTCGCACCCCTCCTCGCCGCCCTCCCTCTGAAAATTTCAAATCTCAATTCTGAAATTTCAGAGCTCCACTACCGCATCCTCTTCATGGAGCGCGAGATGGAGGAAATCCTCGAGAGCCAAGACAGCATGCTCGCCCGCCTTGGCAAGCCCACCCATCCCGGAGCGGACATCGCCAAGGCCTACCGCCAGCAGGTCCGCCACGCCAAGACCTGGCTCACCGGCCGCGGCATCCCGGCCATGAGCGTCTCCTACGCGGATCTCGTCCACCGCCCGGACGAGGCGCTGCCGCCGCTCGCCGCCTTCCTCGGCGTGCCGGAGAAACTCGCCGCCATGCGCGCGGTCATCGATCCCACCCTCCACCGCGCCCGCAGCGGTGCCGAGCTCGGTTCTGTAAGGAGCGGCGACCTTACTGTCGCCTCTTCCGTCGCCTGAGGAGGGGACAGGAATGTCCCCACTCCTTAACATTTCCCAAAAGAAACCATTCTCACCGCTAGCGGCGACCGCTGGCGGGAGCACAACAAAAAACAAATACAAAAACATGAAAACGAAAATGAAAAGACAGGGATCCACCGAATTACCACGCTTCGCCGTGGGGGCACTCGCCATCGCGGGTGCGTCCACAGCCAACGCGGCGACGGTGCAGATTACGTTTGCCAATAACGTGTTGAGTACAACCACCGGGACATTAAACTTTGTTACGGATCCAACGGGTGATGGGATAAACGATATGTGGGCTGATGAAGGGCGGTATTCAATAGGGGTATTTAATCGCTTATTAGGAAGAGGAAGCGACGAAGTGGGTCGGGCGGTTTACCTGAATGTGAGTTCAAGGAAAGTTAAATTAGGGGGTGGCGATTGGGTCGAGTCGACTGATCGTGCGCTTGTCACGTTCGTCTTTTCGGATGCACGAATTAACGACGGGGAGTATACGAGTGGCTTCTTGGACATTGAGGGCCTTGCTTCCAACGGCTCGGCCTCGCTGCAAATCCACCGCTTGATCTTCGACGACTCGAGCACCACCGCGCCCAACGGCGTGACATCCGCGACCACCGGTCTCTCGGAGTGGAGCGCCGTGCCGGAGCCCTCCAGCCTCGGTCTACTCGCACTCGGTGCCGGTGGCCTGCTCGCCCGCCGCCGCAGAGCCATGGCGGCGTAAACGTTTCTCCCACGTCCCGTTGGGTATTCTCCCAGCGGGGCATTTCCCTTTTCCAATCCTCCGCCCATCCGCTCACCATGCCCGCATGAGGCACAACCACTCTCACTCCTCGCCAAGACGGCGCGGAGGAGTCCTAAAAACAAGAATGTTAAAATACAAACAATACAAAAATATGAAAACGAAAATAAAAAGACAAGAATCCACCGAATTACCTCGCTTCGCCGTGGGGGCACTCGCCATCGCGGGTGCGTCCACAGCCAACGCGGCGACGGTGCAGATTACCTTCAAAGGTAGCTTTATCTCGTCGACGGGGGGTTATCATATAGTCACCGACTTCGGCGGGGATGGTGTAGCTGATGTTGTGAGCAGCAATCGTTCTAATTGGCGCAACGGGTATAAGAAGGTGGGGGTGCGCTTAAACGGAGCGTTGAGTCCATTCGGTTATGCGATGGGGGGGGTGGAATAGCTCATTCTTATACGCTGCCGCTAAGGTTGGAAATTTTGGGGCCTTTAAAAGTGAGCGGATTCGCTTTGGGTATGTACCTCCTTCGGCGTCGGTGTTCGGGCTGGTCGCTGTGCGTTTCAGTGACGCGAATATCCGCAGCGGCGCGGAGACAAATGGATGGATGGATGTCACAGCACTTGCTAGCTCTCCCGGGGAGAAGAGAGTCACCTTGCACCGCCTCATCTTCGACGACGCGAGCTCGACGGCGCCCACCGGGCTGACCTCGGCAAGCACGGGCATCGCCGAATGGAGCGCGGTGCCTGAGCCAAGCAGCCTCGGTCTTCTCGCGCTCGGTGCCGGTGGCCTGCTCGCCCGCCGCCGCCGAGCGATTGCGGCATAAGCCACACATGATTCCACGGGCCCAGGCGACCACCGCGAGGTCGCCTGGGCCTGACTCCATGCTCCGCCTTCACACACGGGCCAACGGCTGGCCCGTCTCACCTCCATTTTCCCGGAAGCCGCGCACCCGACCATGTCCTCCATCCTGCCCGATCCCTTTCGCTCGCATCGCTACGGGGTCAAAAGTTTCGGCCAAAGGAGCCGGAAAAGCCAGTTCGCCGACCCCGAGGGTGATTTCGGCCAATCCTCCACCAGGCCCTCCCAGTTGCAGTGGATCCGCCGTGGGGCGCTCGTCGTCCTGCTGCTGGGCGCGGGAGGTCTGCTAGTGTTCCTGATCCGTCCGGGGAAGGCCTCCGCCGTAGCGACCTTCACCACGGAGACCCCGAGCGCCCGGCCCGCAGGAAGTTCCGTCTCGGCCCTCCCGCAGGAAGAACCCGCAGCCGCCACCTGGCAGGGGCCGAGGCCCATCGAAGTGGCGCGTGCCTTAATTCAATTTCCCACACAAATTGAAGCGATAACCACAGCGAGTGAGGAGATAAACATTGGCATTGCATGGGCGTGTCAAAATTTTTGGGTAAGTTCAGATTCGCTGTTTTGGGTTAGTGGGAGGTTGGCATGCGGTCGGCAAACTCGATGGCGAACCAGTTTAGGGCGCTTGGACAATTTTGAAATCTAGAACAACAGCCACCCGACGCATTTCGTAAACACCCCGTTTGACAAGTGGAGCGGGTTGCCGCTAGCTTTCCCGCCCCGACGCTCATGTCGGTCCATTTACCATGAACATTGTTGTCGAGAAGCAGCCAAAGTGCGTCGCCACCCTGCGCGTTGAAATCCCGCCGGAAAAAGTAAAAGCCACGCGCGATCAGATCGTCAAAGGCTACGCCTCAAAGTCCCGCATCCAGGGATTCCGCCCAGGAAAAGCACCCCAATCCGTTGTCGAGAAACGCTTCCAGCGTGAGATTTCCGAGGAGCTCAACGACGCACTCGTAAACGAGGCTTTTGATGAGGCACTGAAGCAAGAGAAACTTCATGTGCTCGACTTCGGTGCACCCGAAGACCTGACCATCCACCCCGATGGACGCATCACATTGGTTTCCAAGCTCACCCTCGCTCCCGAGGTGACGCTCCCAGATTACAAGGGCGTGAGCGTCACGGTGCCCCCAACGGCAGTCCCCGATGAGGACGTCGAGGGACAGCTCCTCGCACTGCAAGAGCGCTTCGCGGATTTCAACGCCATCGAGGGCCGCAGTGCGGCGATGGGCGACTTCGCGGTGATCGATTACACCTCGACCGTCGAGGGGAAACCGACCGAGGAGTTTCTCGGCCAGTCCGCTGGCCATCTCGCGGGCCGCGATGGTTTCTGGGTTCGTCTCGATGAAAAGGCCTTCCTCCCGGGATTCGCCGCGAAATTGGTAGGAATGAATGTCGAGGAATCCCGCGAAATTGCCCTCACCCTCCCCGAGGATTTCCAACTCAGCGAACTTGCCGGCAAGGAAATCGTCCTCCAAACCCAGGTCAAGGAGCTCAAGGAAGCCATTCTACCCGCCCTCGATGACGAGCTCGCCGCGCGCCTTGCCCCGGGCAAAACCATCGCAGACATCCGTGAGATCGTCCGCGAAAATATGGCCGAAGAGCGCAACCGCAAAATTTCGGACATGAAGGTGAACCAAATCGTCGCTCACATCAACGCGCAGGTCGACTTCGAACTCCCCGACGAGCTGATCAATCAGGAAACCCAAAACCAAGCCGATGCAATGGTCAAACGGGGTGTCCAATCGGGCATGACGTCCGAAGAAATCGAATCCCAGCAGGGGGAAATCTTCGCCAGTGCCGGCCAGCAAGCGATCACCAACCTTCGCACCAATTTCATCCTTCAAGAAATTGCACGCATCGAGAACATCGCGGTGACCGACAACGAACTGATCAGCCACCTCGCTCAAATTGCCACGCAGCGCGGAGTCGCCCCAAAGAAGTTCATCAAAGACATGCAACGCGCCGGTCGCATCCAAAACATCCGCAGCTCGATGGCGATCGGCAAGACCATTGACTTCCTCGTGGAACACGCGAATGTAGTGGAATCCACTGAAACCACCCTCGATGACTAATTTCCAATCTCCGTCCATGAGCGCATCCGCCCCTCGCAACAGCTACTATGTCCCCGTCGTGATCGAACAGGACGCACGTGGCGAACGTTCGTTTGATATTTATTCACGCCTGCTGAAGGACCGCATCATTTTCATTGGAACGCCGATTGATGATTTTGTCGCGAACTCGGTGATTGCCCAACTTCTCTTCCTCCAAATGCAGGACCCGAAGAAGGACATCCACATCTACATCAATTCCCCCGGCGGCTCGGTCACCGCAGGCCTTGCGATGTATGATACGATGCAATTCCTGACCTGCGACGTGAACACCTACTGCATCGGCATCGCGGCGTCGATGGGATCCGTCTTGCTCACCGCCGGCACCAAGGGCAAACGTTTCTGCTTGCCGAACTCGCACGTCATGATCCACCAAGTTTCTGGCGGCGCACAAGGCACGGCGTCCGACGTGGAACGCACGATCGGTTTCATGTTCAACCTGAAGAAACGACTCAACGGCATCCTCGCGCACCACACTGGCAAGTCGGTCGAGCAAGTGGAGAATGACTCAGATCGTGACAATTACATGACCGCAGAGCAGTCGGTGGCCTATGGGTTGGTGGACAAAGTCCTCGAAAGCCGCAAGCAACTGCCCGACACCGTCGTGGCCGCCATCGAGGAGAAAAAGCCAGACGCTTAATCGAGTTCTAACCACCCCGCACTTCGACCTGTTTTTATGGCCCGCGCGTCTAATCTAACGATGTGTTCTTTCTGCGGAAAGAGCCACTCTGAGGTGAAAAAACTGATCGCCGGTCCGGGGGTCTACATCTGCAACGAGTGCGTCGATGTCTGCGCAAACATCCTTGAAAAGGAGCTCAAGGGCTCTTCCGCCAAAGGAAAAATCCCAGGTGCGAAAGCCGCGTCGAAACTTCCATCGCCGAGCTCGATTCTCGCAAAGTTGAACGAACACGTCATCGGCCAGGAAAACGCCAAGAAGGTGCTGTCGGTCGCGGTTTACAATCATTACCAGCGCCTCCGCCAAAACGAAGCGATCTTGGCAGATGAATTCCAAGACGTCGAAATCGAGAAGTCAAACATCATGCTCCTCGGCCCGACGGGGTCGGGAAAAACTCTGCTGGCCCGCACGCTCGCGCGCGTGCTCGATGTCCCATTTTGCATCGTCGATGCCACGACCCTCACCGAGGCGGGCTACGTCGGTGAAGATGTTGAAAATATTGTTCTTCGCCTGCTTCAAGCGGCCGAATTCGATGTGGCACGAGCCGAGCGCGGAATCATTTACGTCGACGAAATCGACAAAATCGGCCGCAAGACTGAGAATGTCTCGATCACGCGCGACGTTTCCGGCGAGGGCGTCCAGCAGGCGCTTCTCAAAATCCTCGAAGGCACGATCTGCAACGTTCCACCCCAAGGCGGCCGGAAACACCCCCAACAAGAATACATCCAGGTCAATACTGAGAAAATCCTCTTCATCGTCGGCGGCGCATTCGTCGGCCTCGAAGAAATGGTGCGTCGGCGTCTCGGCAGCAGAACCCTCGGGTTTCACGCGGACCCCACTCGCGATGATCTGGACGACTCCGCCCAAAATATTCTCGAAAAAGTCCAACCCGAAGACCTCCTCGGATTCGGATTGATCCCCGAATTCATCGGCCGCATTCCGGTGATATCCGCACTGCGAAAACTCACCGAGGAGGAACTCATGTCCATCCTCACCGAGCCGAAAAACGCGCTCATCAAGCAATACGGCAAGCAACTCGCCATGAATGGCGTGAAGCTCAAGGTGACGCGCGATGCACTGCAAGCGCTTGCCGAAGAGGCAGTTCGACGCGGAACTGGCGCGCGAGCCTTGCGGTCGCTTTTCGAGAAAATGATGCTCGACGTGATGTTCGATATCCCTTCCCGCGCCGACGTTGAGATGGTGACGATCAACCGCCAAGTCGTCACTGGAGAACGCCCACCGAGCATCCGCAAAAAGCGCTCGGACCAAAGCGCAGCCTAACGCGCGGCCCTTCCTCGCGAATGGTCAACGCCGATCGGCCGGCCATCTGGGCAAAATGGCTCAAAAAGTTCACGCTTGTGAAACTTTTCACAAACCACGCTTGCCGCCTGCCCCACGGATAGACATATTCGCGCGCGAACAGCGCCGGGCCCATCATCTACAAGCATCCGGTACTCTTATCAAGCCATGAGCGACACACCTTCGGCGACTGCGGAAATGAAACTACCAAAAGACCTCGCTTCCGAAAAGGGCATGGTCAACGTACAGATCGATGGAATTTGGCATCAGTTCCCAAAAGGAACACGGATGATCGAAGCCTGCCGCCAAGCGAAAATCACCGTCCCCCACTATTGCTATCACCCGAAGCTTAGCTCGCCCGGAAATTGCCGGATGTGCCTCGTGCAAATGGGCATGCCCCCCCGCCCCGCTCCCGGACAAGAGCCTCAACGCGACGACCGTGGATTCGAACCCATCGGCTGGATTCCGCGCCCCGTCATCGCCTGCGCCAACACGGTCTCGGAAAACATGGGCATCCGCACCTCCGGCGAACTCGTGGAAAAATGCCGCGAGGGCGTGATGGAATTTCTCCTCATCAATCACCCGCTCGACTGCCCAATCTGCGACCAAGCCGGCGAATGCCGACTCCAAGAACAATCCGTTCAACACGGGCGTGGCGTCTCACGCTTCATTGACATGAAGGTGAAGAAGCCAAAAAATGTCGAGATCGGCCCACGCATCCGCCTCGATGACGAGCGCTGCATCATGTGCAGCCGCTGCATCCGCTTCATGGATGAAGTCGCCGGAGATCCCGTACTCGGCTTCACCCAACGCGGCACCCACACCACCCTCACCGTTCATCCAGACCGGTTGTTAGATTCTAACTACTCTCTCAACACCGCGGACATCTGCCCCGTCGGAGCACTGACATCCAACGATTTCCGCTTCCAAATGCGCGTTTGGTTCCTCAAGGAAACCCCAACAATCGACGTGAATTGCGGCACTGGCACAAACATCACCATTTGGACCCGTGGCAACAAAATCCACCGCATCACCCCTCGCCAAAACGATGAGGTGAACTCCGCATGGATGCCCGACTCCCATCGCCTTAATTTCCACTACATCGATGGCACCTCCCGCCTCACCGAGCCTCTCACCAAGAGCGGCGACAAGCACCTTCCTTCATCTTGGGCAGACGCATTGGAATCTTCAGCCGCGCAACTCAAAGAAATCCCAGCGCACCAAGTCGCCATCATTGCCTCAGGGCGCATGACCAACGAGGAGCTGTTTCTCGCTCGCGCGCTTGCAGCGGAAATCGGCACTTCTCATCTCGCACTTGTCCCCCGAGTGGCCGCAGCTGACCATCTGCTCGTGGCCGCCGACCGCAACCCGAACACGACGGGAGCCATGCTCATCCTTGAGACCGAAGATCCCTATGCGGAACTGGACTCGATCCGCGCGGGCGTTCGCGATGGTTCGATTCAAGCACTGATCGTCCTCGGTGAGGACCTCGTGACCGATGCCGGTTTCACGGCCGAAGACCTCAAAAACCTCCGCTTCCTCCTTCAAACCAGCATTCTCGCCAATCCCACTGCCGACCACGCCCACGTGGTACTCCCATCCGCTGCATTTGCCGAAAAACGCGGCTCAATGGTCAATCTAAGCGGTCGCCTCCAGCGCCTCAACCGCGCGGTCGAACCCCAAGGCCAAGCCCATGACGACTGGGAAATCCTCCGTGACCTCATGCTTGCACTCTCCAGCGAGAAAAATGAGGCGCACCAAATCGAGGATATTTTCAAAGTGATCGCCAATGCCATCCCCGCGTTCCGCGGATTGACCCTCTCAAAAATCGGTCACCAAGGCACTCCAATCACTGAAACCGGATACCAAATCCCGCTGCTTGCCAACGAACGAGCCCGCAAAGCCACCGGACTCATCAACGGCTAAGATTCCAAATCCTTCCCTTTCATGGACATTCTTCAGATCGCCATCATCCTCGTCAAGATCGTCACCCTCACCTTCTTGGTGGTGCTGCCGCTCGTGCCCCTATCCGTTTATTTCGAGCGTCGCTTTTCAGCGATCATCCAAGACCGCGTCGGGCCAAACCGCGTCGGCATCCCCTTCAGTCTGTTAGGCTTCAAAAAAGATTTCCACTTGTTTGGACTGGTCCAGCCCATCGCCGATGGCTTGAAGCTCTTCCTCAAAGAGGATTTCACACCGGCCCATGTCCGCAAGGCATTCTACTGGATGGCACCCGCTCTAACCGTGGTACCCGCACTGATCACCGTCTGCGTGGTGCCCTTTGGATCGCCGATCAGCATTTTCGGCCACACGGAAAAACTCGTCATCGCCGATCTCGACATCGGACCCTTGTTCGTGTTTTCCGTCGCCTCGCTCTCGGTTTATGGCATCACCCTCGCCGGTTGGTCATCGAACTCGAAATTCCCATTCATCGGCGGCGTCCGTTCGACGGCACAAATGATTTCGTACGAGATCGCTCTCGGGCTTTCGATCGTTCCCGTGCTGATGTACTACGGCGACCTCAACCTCAGCACGATCGTCAAACAGCAAGCCGATCACGGCTGGTTGCTTCTCCCACTTTGGGGGCACGATGCCACCCACACGCTCTCGAGCAAGTTGCTGTTCTGGTTCCCTGCGGCGATCGCATTCTTGATCTTTACGATCTCGATTTTTGCAGAAACCAACCGGATGCCCTTCGACCTCCCCGAGTGTGAAACGGAGCTCGTGGGCGGCTATCACACTGAATATTCATCCATGAAATTCGCCATGTTCTTCATGGGAGAATACGCAGCCATGGTCATTGGTTCAGCGTTGATCATCACGCTCTTCCTTGGTGGATGGTCGATCGGCTT
>JAPJNB010000215.1 GCA_026461385.1 Akkermansiaceae bacterium | reverse complement strand
GGCCTGCCTTGGCCTTGAAAACGGCCACGCCGCCGCCGACATCCGCGACCTGCGGGGTCTCATCGATGCGTGGCGGGAAGCGCGCCGAACGGCCTGGCAAACCACGGTCAAGGTGCTGACCACCGGCGTGTTGGCTGCACTGCTGGTCGGCATCGCCATCAAGTTACGGCTGATGGGAGGTCCCCAATGATCGAGACGCTATTGGGTGGCTTGCTGGGTGGCGCATTTCGCCTGGCTCCCGAGGTCCTGAAATGGTTCGACCGCCAAGGCGAGCGTGGCCATGAATTGGCTATGCAGGACAAGGCGCTGGAGTTCGAGAAACTGCGTGGTGCCCAGCGCATGTCCGAGATCGGTGCGGCTGCCGACAGCGCTTGGAACACCGGCGCAATCGAAACCCTGCGCGATGCCGTGCGCACCCAGGGTGAGAAAACCGGGGTGGCATGGGCTGATGCACTTTCCAGCACCGTGCGCCCGGTGATCACCTATTGGTTTATGGCGCTGTACTGCGCAGCGAAGACAGCCGCCTTTGTTGCGGCTTTGTCTGCCGGTGCCGACTGGGGTACGGCGGTGTTGCACGCCTGGACTGATGCCGACCAGGCACTGTGGGCAGGTGTCCTGAACTTCTGGTTCTTGGGCCGCGTGTTTGACAAGGTCCGGCCATGATCGAAGTGCCGCAGGCAGCGATCGACTTGGTCAAGCGGTTCGAGGGGTTCTGCCGGGTGCCCAAATCAGACCCTGACCGTGCGTATCCATATGTCTGTCCGGCTGGGTTTTGGACCATCGGCTATGGCCATCTTTGCGATGCCAAGCATCCGCCGATCACCATGGAAGATGGCGAGGCTTATCTTGCTGCTGACATGGCCGAAGCGCTGAGCGCAACGCTTCGCTACTGTCCTGTGCTAGCTACTGAGCCGGAGGGACGGCTTGCGGCCATGGTGGATTTCACATTTAACCTTGGAGCGGGTCGATTGCAGGCGTCAACGCTGCGGCGGCGAGTTAATCAGCGGGATTGGGCTGCGGCCGGGACGGAGTTACAGCGCTGGGTCTACGGTGGTGGCAAGGTGCTACCCGGACTTGTCATACGACGTATTACAGAAGCGAAGCTCCTGTCCTAGTCAATCAAGGAGCTGATTGAAGACTTCGTATTGAGCTGCGTCGAATGTGAAGTCGAGCTCAATCGCTCGGGCGCGCAAATCCCGATGATCTCCACGAGCTCGGCCTCTTTCCCACGTCTGACCATTGCCTTGAATTCCCTCGATCAGGGTAATGCAATCGTCAAGAGCATAACTGCCCAACAGTGGTCGAATCACTTCTGTGAATCTCCGATCAGCTGCGTTATAGCTCCCGCTGGCAACGTAGTACTTGTTCGCAAGACGAATCACCATCTTGGCCCATTCGGGCGAATTCGATATTTCCTCAATGGCGTCCCATGTCACACGTTCGATTTGAGGGTAGTCCTTCCCTGAAATCCAATCACCAAGTCTTGTCGCGTGCTCTTGCAGGTTCGCAGCGGTGAACCACGCCAGACAACGAGCCGAATCATCACTCTCGGCCGCGTGCTGAATTGCCGCCTTGGCGTGATCAGCGAGCAGTGCGTAAATCTGCGGCTCACGTGACAGGAAATGGATCAAGCAGACGACCGGGGCACCACCGGTTGCTATCGTGCTGAAGTAGTCCTTGTCCGCCTCGATCTGCGTCTTGAACTGGCCGGGATTTCTTCCGAAAAGCAATCGCAAAGCGCTGTAGTTGATCGCACGGTTCTTCTCGCACGGCTCGTCAGTTAGACGAAATGCAAACTTCCAGAGGGCCTTGAAGACAGCCTTCTCAACTTCGGGATTGAACCGGTTGTAGTACTTGCTCTCCAGGTACGCCTTCAACCTCTTGTCGTCAATCAGAATGCCGGATGCCTGTTCGAGATCACCGACGAGTTCGTTGACGATCTGCTTGGACAAGATCGGGGCTTTGGTCAGCACACCATCGAGGGTGTTTCGGATCAGTGCGCGTGCCGTCTCGCGGTTTGGCCGATGCAGTTGGAAGTTTGCGTTGACCACCGGGTGTGCGGCGAGGTGGCGCTGACGCTGCAGATGCAGCAGGTTTTCCCGCTCAGCAATGTCAAGAAGTTGTGTCTGCTCGGCGACCGACTCGACGAGCTTCGTCTCCCATATCGGAGATCGTTCGTTGTCCTGCTGCAGCTTGCCGATTTCTGTAAGTATGTCCTTGGCCTTGGCATCACCGTATAGATCGACGAGGTTCTGCAGCTTGAAGAGCAGGTCGCAGACCGCGACCGACCAGAGCATTACCACCGATGACCGGTAGTTGCCCGCCGCGTAGCAGCTCAATACCTCGGAGAAATATTCCTTGGTGCGCGCATCGAAAATCTGCGTCGCCCGCTGCTCAATTGAGTATTCGTCCAGCATCACGCCCCCTGACCAACGATCTCGACATAGCCGATCAACTCAGCCGAGTAGCTGCCATCGCCATTGGCCGCGCCCTTGTGCTTGAGCTCGCGCTGCAGCGTAGGCTCAACGGCCTGCGAAAAGAGGTTAATCCGCTGATCCGGAGTGAATCTCGGCGTGGCAGTCGGGGCCTGCAGGTAGCGTTCACATTGCCGCTCCACCGCAGGTACCCGCGTGCCGTCTTGCTTGACCGCAATCGGCTGAACCACCACGCGGCGCTCTCCATTCTTGCCGGAGGCCTCGACGATCCAAAACGACAGCAGTACTGGGTCGTCGACGTCGGCCGCAACAGCAATTCCAAGATCTTCCGGCGGCACGATACGCCAGCGGCCAAGCTCTTCCTGCACCAGTGGGTGATCCAGCCCCATCAGCTCCACGTTGTCGTTACTCGTGGCCGTCTCTCGGTTCAATGTGAACCGGGCCTTACGCGTACCATCGACGGTCACAAGGTCATAGGTCTCGTCGTCCACCTTGACGAGTCGCTGCTGTCGATCTGTCACTGCTGCCGACATGAACCGCACCAAGCGATCCAGACTGGAGGACACATCAGAGAAGGGTTTGTAGTCGTCGAGACTGAAACCTTCGAGGTCTTGAAACAGGTCAAACACGACCTGCCGCGCTTCACGCGAATTCGATAGGGCAGCTTCCAACTCCACCTTTGTCCGCTTGAGCTCGGGGTCTGACAGCGCCTCTTGATACAGGCGGTCGTAGTTAAGTCGCTCGGAGAGTTGGCCGAGAATCTGTGCACGCAGATCTTCGGCGACGTTGCCTTGGTCATCGACCTTGCCGACCGTCTTGGCGATCTCCACTAGCTTCTCGTCCAGCATCAGGAAGATGCGGCCTTCGATGGTGTCTGACAGAACAAGGTTGTAGACCTGTGCCGTGTGGTTCTGTCCGTAGCGGTGGATGCGGCCGATGCGCTGCTCCACGTCCATCGGGTTCCACGGCAAGTCGAAGTTGAACAGGATGCGCGCGAACTGCAGGTTAATTCCTTCACGGCCAGCCGCCGTACAAACCAGCACGCGCGGGCCATCCTTCTGCCGGAAGCGGCGCTCGGCTGCAATCTTGGCACCGTGATCACCACCACGCAGTACCGCCACGCCCTGGCCCGGGAAGGTTTGGTCGATCTCCCTCGCAATCAAGTCCACCGTGCCGAGGTAGGTGGCAAACACGACGATTTTTTCGCTCGGGTTCTGCCGCCACAGGATGCCCAGGCCGTCGAGCAGCTTCTGCGCCTTGGTTTCGCGCTGCTGCGGGAAGACCTTGAGCAGATCGCCAATGCGCAGCCTTTCTTCCGGCAGGTGCAGCTCCACAACAGCCGATGCGGCCTCTTCAGCGTGGGCGGCTCCATATTCGCTGCCATAAGGGTCAGAAGCCAGCTCCAGCGCTTCCTCGTCCAGCTTCTTGACCAGTCGATATTTGAGGTCGGCCAGCACACGGTCCACCTCACTCCGGCCAATGCTGTCGCGTGCGAGGTTGAACTCTTCATGGATCAGCTCGCGGGCTTCATTGGTCAGCCGCTCACGGCCCTCGATGTCGAGGTCTTTATCCCGCAGGAATGCCTCGTGTAGCGTCAGCATCAGCAAGCGGCGCTTCATCGTTCGCCGCACGGCGGCGAAGCTCGACGCAGCAATCTTCTGGAAAATGGCCATCAAGAAGCCGAGGGCACGCCCTTGGCCGCCCTGGCGACGCGCAAGGTCGAAGCCATCCTCTAGGTACTCGCGCAGTTTCTCGTAGAAAAGGCGCTCCTCCGGGCCCATCAGGAAGGACTCGGTATGCACCCAGCGTCGTGCAAACAACGGCGAGCCATCGGGCTGACAGGCGTCCGCCTTCGTGCGACGGAACATAACTGTGTTCAAGCGGTGCCGGTGTTCCAGCATTTCCTCGGGGCTGCCGAATAGCGTCGGATTCAGCAGTTGCGCCAGCATCCAGAACTGGAAGTGATTGCCCTGGTGCGGCGTCGCCGAGAGCAGCATCAGATCGCGCGAATGGTCTTTCAGCGCCTCGGCCAGCTTGTAGTTCTCGGTCTTCCTGACCTTGCAGCCGCCGTTACGGTATGCGGTGAGGTGATGCGCTTCGTCGAACACCACCAGATCCCAATGCGGCGCATCCAGAAGGCGCTTGATGCGCGCCGGGCGCTTTAGGGTGTCGATGCTGGCGATCAGACGGTCGTGCTTGGCGAAGGCGTTGGTCTTGCGGTCAGTGATGTCGCCCTCGGAGCCGAACACCTCGAAGTCGAGGTTGAAAACTTCGTTCAGCTCGCGGTGCCAGTTGTTCACCAGACCCGCAGGCACCACCATCAGCGCGCGGGTCAGTTCGCCCCGGCTGGCCAGCTCCCGAAGAATGAGTGCCGTCTCGATGGTCTTGCCCAGCCCGACCTCGTCGGCGATGAGGTAGCGCCGGGGCGACGCGGTGGCAATG
>JAPJNB010000214.1 GCA_026461385.1 Akkermansiaceae bacterium | reverse complement strand
TGAGGTGAATGTTCAAGCGGAAGTCACCGATGCCAATAACCAAACCCTGACCTCCATGGCATCCACCGTGGTTCATCCTGCATCCATCTACATCGGCATCTCAAGAAACGACAAGCTGGTTAGAGTCGGCGAGCAGATGCCACTTAAAATCGTCGCCACCGACACGCATGGTGCGCCATTTTTGCAATCGGTTCGAGTCACGGCCACGCTGACCCGTGAGGTGAACTCAACGGTAAAATCCACCACGGCCACGGGGGCGACTACGACGCGAAATGAAGTGACCGAGGAACCCGTGGAAATGCGAGAGGTGACGATTGAGCCAGCGGATTCTGCAAAAGAAGGTGCGTCGTTTGATTTCGTCCCCAAGGCCAATGGGCGGCATTTCCTCACCGTCCGTGGAACGGATTCGGACGGGCGGGCGTTTGCGACGGTGATCCATTTCGAGGTCTACGGGGCACACGAGTATCCATGGGCCTATGAGGATGGATTGCGGATCAAAATGATCGCCGAGAAAAAGTCATACAAACCGGGTGAGACTGCTCGAATTCTCGTGCTGTCACCGATCGAAGGCACCGCGCTGGTGACCGTCGAGCGTCAGGAAGTGCAACGATCCTTTCAGGTGGAACTCAGGGCGGATCACCCGGTCGTGGAAGTTCCGTTGACCGACGAAGATGCGCCAAATGCCTTCGTTTCGGTTCTCATTGTGAAGGGTGCCAAGGAGTCCGCTCGCAAGTTCAAACAGCCCCAACTCCGGCTCGGGTACTGCGAGCTGACCGTGCAAAATGTGAAGGATACCCTCGCGGTAGACCTTCAATCCTCGGCGCCAACCTACCGCCCGGGTGATGAGGCGAGTCTTGTGGGGAAGGTGACCCTCGCGAATGGCCAACCCGCAAGCGGTGCGGAGGTGACGCTTTACGCAGAGGATGAAGGCACGCTCGCGGTGATGGGCTACGAAACGCCTCGGCCGATGGATTACTTTTTCAAACCAAGGACGCTCGATGTGGAAACGGGCATGTCATTTGAAAGCTTTGTGCCAGAGGACCCAGAGTTGCAGCAGTTCAATATCAAGGGATACTTTGTCGGAGGAGGTGGGGATTTTAGTAAGCTCGCGGATCTGCTACGGAAAAACTTCGATCCCTGTGCGACGTGGGCGCCCGCGATCATCGCCGATGCACGAGGGAGGTTTGCTCACAAATTTAAGGTTCCCGACACACTGACCCGCTACCGCATCATGGCCATTGCCCATCATGGTGCTTCGCGCTTCGGTCAAACGGAGGCGGTGGTCGTGGTGAAAAAACAGCTTATGTTAGAGCCGAAAGCTCCGCGGTTTGCCAATCAATCCGACACGGTGAAAACCCAAGTGCTCGTGCAAAATGCTTCAGCATTCAGCGGAACATGGGAAATTCAGCTTCGCAATGGCAGCGCATCGGATGGCTCGTGCACCAGCAGTGTGGGACCCACCACCCAGCGGGTTTCGCTCGCTCCCGGCGGTTCGGCTTCGCTGGTGTTTCCAATCCATGCGGATCAAACGGGCGAGGCAGTTCTAACATGGTTGGCAACCCCCGTTGCGCTTGATGGTGCGAAACTAACCGATTCTATCCGTCGTGATCTAACGGACTTTGTGGAATGCCGGTTCCCGGTTGAGTACCCGATGCCGCTGCTGCGTCAGACGAAGTTGGTGCGCCTCGACGCGTCGGGCACCAAGCAAGATCTGCGCGCCTCGTTGGATCCAGCGTTGCTCGCGGGGACGGGTGGGGTGGATGTCGAGTTTTCGCGGTCATTGCTGTTAGAGGCCGGTTCCTCGATCGATTACCTGCTGCACTACCCCTATGGCTGTGTTGAGCAGACCACCTCATCGTTGATTCCTTGGTTGACGGTTGAGGAGTTGAGACCCGTGGTGCCGAGCTTCGCGAAGGTTCCAAAGGAGAAAGTGGCTGCTGCCATTCAAGCAGGGGTCGATCGCCTGCTTTCCATGCAACTTCCAGACGGTTCATTTAGCTACTGGCCGGGCGGGCAGGATGCCGTTGCATGGGCCACCGCTTATGCTGGCATGGGCTTGGTGATGGCGTCAGAAAAAGGCGCGAATGTTCCTCCGTCTGCCATCGAAGCATTGACTAAACGTCTAACGGAAAGCCTGCGTGGCATTGCTGATGAAAAATCGAGTTCGGCTCTCGAAGGTCACACTCGTGCCCTTTATGTTCTCGCACTCGCTCATGCGCCACAACCAGCCTATCAAAATCTGTTAGTTGACCGCATCGCCGAGCTAACACCGAGCGCTCGCGCGCTTTTGGCCGCCGCCATCGCCGCGCAAGATTCGCAAAATCCAACCCATCTTGCGGTGGCCAAGTCGCTGCTCACTTCTCAGGTTCCTCTCCGGCTGAAATCCGATGACTGGATGCAATGGTCACCCGACGATGCGTGCCGATTGATCGCGTGGCTGGCGACCGATCCAACGAGCGATGAGCCGACTAAGGCCTTGGACCGGATGTTTCGTGAGCGCAATCCTTATGGGCACTGGCGGACGACGTGGGTGAATGGTTGGAGCCTCCTCGCCATGGCGGCCTATGCGAAAACCGAGATGGTTGCCAGTGAGTCAGTCACTCTTCAGCTCGTTGCGGCGAAGGGAACGGAGACGATTTCTCTAACTCGAGAGACTCCAGTTGCCGCGAGGTCGTTCACACTCGCGCCCGATCTAAAGCTCGAGCTTACCAGTCACCAAGCGGCCTTTGTCCGTCTTGCGCTTGCTTCAAAACCACCGATTCAGCCCCTTCAGCCCGTGGCGAAAAATGGGTTGTCGATCGACCGGATTTACGAGCGCATTCTTGCCAATGGATCCGCGGAAATTCTAACAGAGCCAAAAGTGGGTGATCTGATCCGAGTTTCACTGCGGGTGACCTTGCCGAAGGATGGTACGCGGTATCTTTGCATCGACGACCCCTTGCCTGCGGTTTTTGAAACGGTGAATTCCGATTTTCAATCGCAGCGGGCGGCGGTTGGGACACCCACCAGCCAGTCCGATTGGCGGGTGAGCCACTCCGAGCTCCGCAGTGACCGTGCGACGTTTTTCCTCGATGAGGTGAGGGCGAGGGGGACCTACACCTTGACTTATCTCGTGCGCTGCACCCTTGCCGGTCAGGCGGTCGCGCCTCCTGCCAAGGTCGAGTCGATGTATGACCCCGAGAATTTCGCGCTTTCGGCATCTCGGGCATTCGCGACGGAGTGAAATGGCCAGCGGGTATGGCTCCCATTCCTCACGGGCAAAAGATCCCGGTGGAATGATTCGTTTCGGCTTGCTCATTGTGGCTTGGGAGGTCATGCCGTGTCTGACCTCATTCCCATTCTCAATCGCATGAGCACAAAGCTAACATCCCGAGAATTGGCAGAGCTGCTAGAAGCAAGGAATTTCATGGCCATTCGGGCCTCGCTGACGGCTCTTACTCCGGCAGACTCTGCGGAGTTGATCGAGGAGTTTGAGCCGGCTGAACAAGCCGCGTTGTTCCGCTTACTGCCGATGCAGTTGGCGACGGAATTTTTCGAATATCTGCCTGTCGAGGCTCAGGAGGAATTGATCCATGCCATGGGCAACGAACAGGCGGCGGGCATTCTTGATGCCATGTCGCCGGATGACCGGACGGCTTTGTTGGAGGAGTTGCCCACTGCGGTTTGCGCCCGCTTGGTTGAATCTCTCTCTCCGAAGGAACGTGCGGTGGCACTGCGTTTGTTGGATTACCCCGAGAACAGCATCGGACGGATGATGACGTCCGAGTACTTGACCTTGCGGGATGAATGGAATGCTCGGGAGGTGTTAGACCACATTCGCAGCCATGGGCGTGACCGGGAGACCTTGAACGTGCTGTATGTGGTCGATGCACTGGGCAAGCTTGTCGACGAAGTTCGCATCCGCGAGATTCTCCTCGCTCCGCTTGAAGCTAAGGTCAAGGACCTGCGAAACGATGTGCTCATTTCGCTCACGGCGACCGATGATCAAGAATCTGCCGTCGCCGCGTTCCGCAAATACGACCGGACGGTTTTGCCGGTGGTCGATGGCCATGGTGGGTTGGTGGGGATCGTGACGGTCGATGACATTCTTGACGTGGTTGAGGAGGAGGCCACCGAGGACATCCAAAAGCTCGGGGGGATGGAGCAACTCGATGAGCCCTACATGGACATTTCCTTGGCGAGGCTTGTCAAAAAACGGGCGACGTGGCTGGTATTCCTTTTTGTGGGCGAAATGCTGACGGCGACGGCGATGGGCCACTTTCAGGATGATATTTCCAAAGCGGTGATTCTAGCGGTTTTCGTGCCGCTGATCATCTCGAGCG
Source organism: Akkermansiaceae bacterium (assembly GCA_026461385.1). GTDB lineage: Bacteria > Verrucomicrobiota > Verrucomicrobiia > Verrucomicrobiales > Akkermansiaceae > Luteolibacter. The sequence goes on along the minus strand of JAPJNB010000214.1, from coordinate 7,350 downwards.
GCGGAAATAGCGGATCGCAGGCGGCGACCTTGATCATCCGCGCCATGGCGATCGGCGAGGTGGGCTTGCGGGACTGGTGGAAGGTGATGCGGCGTGAAATTTTTTCAGGGTTGGTGCTGGGGCTGATTTTGGCGGTGATCGGGATTTTGCGGATCGCCGTGTGGTCGCTGTTTTCGGATGCGTACGGGCCGCACTGGTTGCTGATCGCGGTGACGGTCGGGATTTCGCTGATCGGGGTGGTGCTGTGGGGGACTTTATCTGGGTCGATGCTGCCATTTTTGCTGAAGCGGCTCGGGATTGACCCGGCGACCTCGTCCGCGCCATTTGTGGCGACCTTGGTGGATGTGACGGGGCTGATCATTTACTTCGCGGTGGCGGGGGTGGTCCTTCGTGGCACGCTGCTCTAGTCGGCGGTTAGCGATTTTTGGGGGTGGTGAACCATGCAATCCCGCCTTGCCGCGCGGCTTCACACCTGCTTCCCTCTTCGCCCTTACCTTTTGAATTTATGGCCAACAAAGATGTTACCGATCCCGTCCGCATGGAGAAAATTGTGTCGCTGTGCAAACGCAGGGGCTTCGTTTTCCAAGCGGGAGAACTCTATGGCGGTCTCAATGGATGCTGGGATTACGGCCCGCTGGGTGCTGAATTGAAGCGGAATTTGAAGGATTACTGGTGGAGGAAAACCGTCCAAGAACGCGACGATGTGCTTGGAATGGATGGTGCAATCCTCACGATGGAGCAGGTGCTGGTCTCGTCCGGTCACGTCGGTGGCTTCAGTGATCCGATGTGCGATTGCTTGCTTTCCAGGGCCCGCTTGCGTGCCGATCAGATTCCGGCTCAGGATGGAACGGCGGTTTATTTCTCGGGGGCGAGTCACCCTGCGTCCGGCTGGAGCATCGAGCGGCCCTTCGCGGTGTTGGTCGCAAGCGGCAAAGATCCGATCGAGTCGCACAAGACCGCCCGCAAATTTTATGGTGAGTTGATGCCGGATAAGAAGGTTTCTCCAAAGGAGTTGGAGCTAACAGAATCTCGGCGCGAGGAGCTGGTCGGAACCACTGGCTTCAACCCTGAAAATGGTTCGCTGCTGACAGAACCCCGTCAGTTTAACCTGATGCTCCAGACGAATTTCGGGGCGACCGGCGATCAGATCGCCTACCTCCGCCCTGAGACCGCGCAGTCGATCTTCGTGCAGTACAAAAACGTGCTGGATTCGAACCGCGTGAAATTGCCGTTCGGCATCGCCCAGGTCGGGAAGTCGTTTCGCAACGAGATCAACCCGCGCAATTTCACCTTCCGCTCGCGTGAGTTCGAGCAAATGGAGATCGAGTATTTCTGCCACCCGGATGACGGCCTGCGCCTCACCGACGAGTGGCTCGAGGAGCGCCTCAAGTTTTACAGCGAGATCGGTATCCCGCGCGAAAAACTCCACATTCTCGACATCCCAGACGGCGAACGCGCGTTTTATTCGCAAAAAACGTACGATATCGAATACGAATTCCCCTTCGGCATTCAGGAGCTGGAAGGCGTGGCCTATCGCACCGACTACGACCTAGGGGTGCACGAAAAGGGTGCTGGAAAATCACTCGTTTACTTCGATGAGGAGACCAAGGAGAAATTCTTGCCGCACGTGGTTGAGCCGTCTGCGGGCTGCGACCGCACGGTGCTTGCGTTGATCTGCGAGGCGTTCGATGAGGAGGTGCTTACCGATGAAAAGGGCAAGGAAGATATTCGCACGGTGTTGCGTTTCGTCCCACGCATGGCTCCCATTAAGGTGGGGATTTTTCCGCTGCTGAAGAAAAACGAGGAACAAGTGGCGATTTGCCGCCAGATCCAAAAGACGCTCCAACCGTGGATGACCGTCTTCTACGACGATGGTGGGGCGTTGGGTCGGCGATATCGCCGCCAAGATGAGGTGGGTACGCCATTCGGCGTGACGGTCGATTTCGAAACACTCGGCGAACAGGGCGACGACCTGAAAGGCACGGTCACGGTGCGTCATCGGGACTCGATGGAGCAGGAACGCATGCCAATCAGCGGATTGCTCGCTTGGTTGCTTGAGCGGGTCCGGTAATGGATTCGACGCGCGATTTTCCCGCCGTTTTTGGATCTAATGGTTCCGTAAGAAATGATGATGATCCCATGACCGAGCCATTTGGCATGCCAATTCCGACAAGTCTGGACGCTCCTGATTCTGAGAATCTCACGGAGATGGCTCGGATCGCTTGGCGGAACAACGCCCGCTGCATTGGTCGCTTGTTTTGGCAGACGCTTGAGCTTTTGGATGCCCGCTCGGCGGCGACGCCAGACGAGGTCTTCGAGGGATGTGTCGCGCATCTCCGGCATTCGACTCATGCGGGAAAAATCCGGCCGACGGTCACGGTGTTTCAGCCTGCCGAGCCGGGCGAGCGGGGGATTCGGATCTGGAATCGCCAGCTAATCCGTTACGCTGGCTACCGTGCGTCGGATGGCACCGTGCTCGGGGATCCAGAGCAGGTGCCACTGACCGAGAAGGTCATCGAAATGGGGTGGCAGCCGCCCCGTGATCGTGGGGCTTTTGATGTTTTGCCGTTGGTGATCGAGTGCCCAGGCGCACTGCCCAAGCTTTTCGTCGTGCCAGAAGATGCGGTGTTGGAGGTGCCGCTCACGCACCCCGATTTGCCATGGTTTGCGGACCTCCGGCTGAAGTGGCACGCCTTGCCCGCGGTTTCCGACATGGCGTTGGTGGGTCACGGACTCCGTTTCACCGCAGCACCCTTCAGTGGCTATTACATGGGCACTGAGATCGCATCACGAAACCTCGGCGACGAAAGCCGCTACAATCTTCTTCCAGACATCGCCGACCGCATGGGCATCGACCGCTCCTCACGCAGGATGCTCTGGAAAGACCGGGCGCTGGTCGAATTGAACACGGCGGTGCTGCACTCGTTCCGCGAGGCGGGCGTGGCGATCGTCGATCATCACACGGCTTCCGCGCAATTCATGCAGCACGTTGCCCAAGAGGAAAAGTGCGGCCGCAGCGTGCCGGGCGACTGGTCGTGGCTGGTTCCGCCGATGTCTGGATCGGCTTGTCCGGTGTTTCATCGCTATTACGACGCCGCTCGCCCAGAACCGTCGTTCGTTGACCAGCAACGCGCTTGGTGAATTTTCGGCACTTCAATTTCTTGCCAACGCTACCAAGTTCCACTTCAATCCCGCTCGCTTCACCCATGGCCCTTATCGTTCAAAAATACGGCGGAACTTCCGTCGGCTCGCTCGATCGCATTCGTAACGTTGCGACTCGCATGAAACGCACCCGCGACGAGGGGAACCAAGTCGTGGCGGTTGTTTCCGCGATGTCGGGCGTCACCGATGGCTTGATCAAGATGGCCAAGGAACTTGCGGAAAATCCCTCGGAGCGCGAACTGGACGTCTTGCTTGCCACTGGCGAGCAGCAGTCGATCGCTCTCCTCGCCATGGCGCTTCATGAAATCGGCGTGCCTGCGATCTCGATCACCGGCAGCCAAGCGGGCATTCATACCACCGGTTCGCACACGCGTGGACGCATTCTCAACATGGATCCATCGCTCATGCAGAGTTTTCTTGCGGAGGGAAAATCGCTTGTGGTCGCTGGATTTCAGGGAGTGACCCCAAGCGGAATGATTCACACCCTCGGCCGCGGTGGGTCAGACCTCACTGCCATTGCCGTGGCGGCTGCACTCAAAGCAGATGTCTGCCAGATTCTAACTGATGTCGATGGCGTGTATACCTGCGACCCACGCATCGTGAAAAACGCTCGCAAGCTGCCGGAAATTTCCTACGACGAAATGCTGGAAATGGCATCGTCCGGCTCGAAGGTGATGCAATCTCGCTCGGTAGAATTCGCCAAGAAATTCGGCGTCGTTTTCGAAGTCCGCTCCTCGCTCAACAACAACCCAGGAACTCTCGTGTTAGAAGAACATCCCAATATGGAAAACGTCGTCATCCGTGGCGTCTCGATTGAACGCTCGCAAGCACGCGTCACCCTCACGGGTATCCCCGACGAACCCGGCATGTCCGGCCGGATCCTCGGCGCCCTCGGCGCTGCGGAGATCAACTTGGACATGATCATTTCAAACATCGCGCACGATGGCTTTGCTCGCCATTCGTTCACGATGCACTCGAGTGATCTCGGTAAGGCGCAAGCTGCACTCAAGCCATTGCTTGCCAGCCTCGCACCAAGCTCGAAGATCGAGACAGAAGCCGGCATCGCGAAGCTCTCCGCCGTCGGTATCGGCATGCGCTCGCACTCGGGCGTGGCAGCTACGATGTTTAAGGCACTCGGTGATGCCGGCATCAACATCGGCATGATTTCGACTTCAGAAATCAAAATTGCGGTGACCGTCGACGAGCCACGCATCGAGGATGCAGCGCGCGCGGTGCACGATGCCTTTGGGTTGGACAAGGCACCGGCTTGATGGATTCAAGCGGCTTCGGATCGACTGACGAATGAATTCGACAAATCAGCTCCGCAGCTTCGTTCCATGGGTGATGAACTTTCGGATTTTTGCTTACTGGCTTTCCTCGCTTGCCTTTTTGCTTGCTGTAGAACCAAGGCGATCGCCGATCAGCGCGGACGACCTCTCAGCACTGCTCCAAGATCCGAATGGCGACCTCGCGAAAGTTGTCGAGGGTGCGGTCGGTAAAAACGGCGGTAACCCCTTGTTCTATTTTCCGACTCACGACGAGCCGACGACGCCCGCTGCATGGGGACTCAAGTTTGAATCGATCGATTTCAAATCCGCCGATGGCACCAAGTTGCACGGGTGGTTCATCCCAGCAAAAAACAAGTCGGCAGCATCCGCGAAAGGCACCGTCATTTTCTCGCATGGCAATGCCGGATCGATGGGGCATCATCTTGGGTTTTGCACTTGGCTCGCGGAGGCGAATTTTAACGTGATGATTTACGATTACCGAGGATTTGGGAAATCGGACGGTAGCGTCGACCGTCGCGGCATGATCGACGATGTGAAGGCAGCGTTTGCCTTGATGCGTCAGCGCAAGGACATCGATACCAATCGACTGATTTCCTACGGCCACAGCCTCGGGGGCGCTCAATCGGTGACTGCTCTTGGCGAAGCGCCAGTGAAGGGCTTGCGCGCGATTGTCATTGATGGTGCCTTCGCCTCTTACCAAGCGATGGCCCGCATTGTTGGTGGTCAACTCGGAGCCAGCCTTGTGACCGATGAACTTTCACCCAAGGATTTTGTAAAAAAACTCGCTCCGGTGCCATTGCTCGTGGTCCATGGCAGCAGCGATGAAGTGGTCCCCATTTCTCAAGGACATCAACTTTTTGACGCTGCGGGAGAACCCAAAACAATGTTTGAGGTCAAAGGTGGCCGCCACGGCACGGCCCTTTCCCACGGTGATGGTGCTTATCGCCGTAAAATGATCACTTGGCTCGACGGCATTCTGAAGGGTTGAGATTCACCGAGTTTCATGCGCAGAGGGCTTGAAATGAGCGCGATCCTGTCCAAACTGGCCGCGAACCCATGACCATCCTCATTCAAAACGCTTGCATCGCTTCGGAACATTCCCCGGCGCTCGTCGATGGCGATGTCCTCATTTCCGATGGGAAAATTCAAGCGATCGGTCAGAATCTCACGGCTCCAGCAGGGGCTAAGGTCATCAACGCAGCCAAGCGGGTGCTCGCGCCGGGAATGTTCGATGCCCATGTCCATTTTCGCGAGCCGGGCTTTGAGGCCAAGGAAACCATCGCCACCGGATCCGAGGCGGCCATCAATGGTGGGATCACCGGGGTCGTCATGATGCCCAACACTCGTCCAGCGATCGACTCTGCCACCGTAGTGGCGAATGTGCTGGAAATCGCGAAGCGAACCGCCCGCATCCCGGTTTATACCTCGGGCTGTGTCACCAAGGATCGACATGGTAAGGAGCTCGCTGGCATCGATGGCATGCGCGCGCTCGGAGTGAAAATGCTCACGGATGACGGCGATACTACTGGCGATCCAGCAGTTTTATTTCGCGCGATGCAATACGCAGCGGAATTCGGAATGTTCTTTGCCAGTCACTGTGAAGTTCCAGAACTTGCAGGCCCCCGTGCTCTCAATGAAGGGGTAGTCAGTTATCGTCTCGGTATCAAAGGCTCCCCGGCATGTGCCGAGGAAATCATCATCGATCGTGACATTCGCCTTGCTCACGCCGCCGGTGCTCACATTCATATTCAGCACGTATCGAGCAAGATGGGTATGGAGACCATTCGGTGGTGGAAAGCGCGCGGCGATGTGAAGGTCACCGCAGAGGTATCGCCGCATCATTTATTATTTACGGACGAGCACATTGGGGATTTTGACACCAACTACAAAATGAACCCCCCACTCCGCACCCAGGCTGACAACGATGGGCTTCTCCAAGGTCTCATCGATGGGGTCTTTGACCTCATCGCAACGGATCACGCACCGCACACCCCGTTTGAGAAATCGCAGGATTTTGTGAGTGCTCCTAACGGAATCACTGGCATGGACACAGCGCTGGTCTCTCTTTTTCATCATTTCGTCCTCACGGAAAAATTCGGTTGGGATCTCATCGTGAAGCGTTATTCCGCCGAACCTCGTCGCCTCATGGGGTTGCCGGCCGTTTCGATCGAGGTCGGGCAGCCTGCCGATCTCATCCTGTTCAATACGGAAGGAGAGACTACATTCACCGCAGAGTTTATGAAATCGAAGTCACCAAACACGCCATTTATCAATCAAACACTCAAGGGGAGCGTTGATTTCGTTCTGTTGGGAAATGAGATTCTTCTCTCGAAGATTTAAGGCAAGGGATCCCAGAGGGGAGGAGAGTTAGACATCAAGCGAGAAGGAGTGTCCGGTCTAGCAGAGCGGTGGGGATACTTATTCGTTGTTCCGTAAGCGGGGTCTTGAGTGCCTCGTATCGGTTGCTGCTATGGACCCCGCGTACGTTTCAGAAGTGTCATCGTTTTCAGATCGATGACACTGATGGACTCAGGCTGCCTAACGAGCGTCTCTCCCGCTGCGGGCTTTGTGTCAGTTGGCTGGGTGCAACGTGATGGCGTAGCGGATGGATTTCTTGAACAATCGGTGGATCATGTGTCTTTCTGTGGCACGCACGGCTTCACTCAGGGCGGGACCAGCTAATGGTTTCGCGAAAGCGTTTTCCGAGGTGATAGAGGAGCGCGAGCAGCCACATGAGCCAGGCGATGAGCCTCGGCGATTGTTCGGTGACTTCGAAAAAGATTCATCTAACATAGTAGTGATACCAAAGTCCTCTATGAATTAGACTTTAGTTCGGAGCGCCAGCGTTTGCTTGATCGCGCATCCAATTGTGGATCATCGAGTGGACCTTGTCCGGGGT
>JAPJNB010000213.1 GCA_026461385.1 Akkermansiaceae bacterium | reverse complement strand
GGTGTGGGCTACCGTGGCAGCGGATGCCTCGTCCTCCTCGCTGCGATCCCCGCCTCGCTTGCATTCACCCGCTGGATCCTTACCTCACTATCATGAACCTCACCTGGAAACGCACCCTCCGTACGGCATCGTCCGAGCGCTTTCTTGCCCTTTGCGATGGCAAGGACCTTGCTGCAGTGGATCTTCACTATCTTGCGAATGGAACCGTCGCCGGCACGGTGATCATTCTGAAAGGCTCGGGCCTCGACGAATCTAATATCGAGCCTTTGCTTTCCGCACTCGACGACGAGTTCCTGCCTGATGTAGATCTAGCGCACAATAATCTAACTTACACCGTTGTCCTTGGCGAGGTTTTGGGAAACTGGGAGGCAAAAGCAGCCAAGTGTGAGAACTAATAGTGACATTCGACCCTCGATTGAAAACTTCAGCTATGCAAAAAACAGCTTCCACCTCAATCACCGCAAAAAACCTGGCGATTCTTCGACTTATCGTTCTTGAGATTAGTGAATCGAATCAAATCGGAACCACATCGAAAGGGTTGTCCACCCAAGGGCAGGCTGACCTTTCTTATATTTTCCCCAGGACCTCGGCACTGGCCGCCGTCAATCATGCGGCCACCGTTGCGCGGCTTGAACACGACGACAAGGTGCGGTCACGGGGTGTTTACCACCTTTTTCGCCTACCCACCTATTGGGAGGGATTGATTCATCGCGCCTCGTTAGAATGCCTAAGCACTGAAACACTCGCTACAGCAAAATCGATTGACACTGCCGCCAGTCTATTTTCGGGCTTGCCCGATCTTACCATGCCAAGCCCATCCCCCCAAGGGCCAGTCGATCTAGGGGGAATCGATCTCACCTCAACTCGTCACCTCGCAAACCTCGCGGGTCAGTACTTCAGCGCCCTCCGCTCCAAACAACAGGTCATTCCATTTTTCCGTCTCGCCGATTCATGACAAGGCGCAAACATTATTCAACGGCGCTTGCTCAGGCCCAAGGTATCGTGGAGGAATCCCTCCGCCTTTTTGAAATTTGGGAGCCCGATCTCAATGCGGCACAAGTATTAGAGCTCGCCCGCTGCCAGGGAACACTCGGCGTCGATTCGGAGCGCCGTCTGCGGAATATCGTTATGGAGGGCTTCGGTTCCCGTTTCCTGCGTAAGCCACACCTTGAAGCTGCGCCTTCACTGAAAAGACTCCTACTAGCTTCGCACTCGCCGCGATTCGTGCGGGAAATCATCCTGCTCTACGCTCTTCGCCAGCACGGTATATTTTTTGACTTCATGGTCTGCTGCTATTGGGCCGCAATCCAGGCATCTGGAAGCAGCATCGACACCAGCGAAATCACTGCCCTAATCGATCGCGGCCGCATCGAAGGGAGGCTCCAAATTGATTGGAGTGAATCCGTTCGTCGACGGGTCAGCTCCTATGTACTCGGAATCGCCAAAGACTTGGACCTCGTCGCCCAGCCATCCCGCGGCTCGTGGCGCCTTCAATCGTGGCATCCCCAAGAAAACACGCTGCTCTATCTGGCCTACGACCTCCACTTCCTCGGGCTGTCCGACGACCAGGTGATCCAGGCCGACGAATGGCGGGCCTTCGGTCTCGAGCGACCCGATGTCATCATGTACCTCCAGCGATTCCAAACTAACGGTCATCTTCTTGTTCAGGACTCTGGTATTTTGTGCCGGATCGATTGGAAATACACTAACCGCAACACTTTAATCGATGTCCTCCTTCGACAGTAAAATCGAGACACTCCTCCGCCATCTGGGCCAATCGACCACCACCGTTAATGCGCGGCAAGGAGACCGCGTTTACAACGTCCACTATGACCCGTCTGAATGGGTCAAGCTCCGCATGAAGCTTCCGATGATTCGCAAGCGCTTGGAAGATGCTGGATTCACCCCCCATATTCAATCGCTCGCCGATATCATCCAAGAGATTCTCGCCGATAATTCTCGCCAAATCGAGGCATTGAAAAAACTCGAGCACCGGCCGCTGCCGCACAAAACCCACACAGAGACCCTCTACAACATTCTCGCCAAAAAACGCACGGGTGAGGTTCTCGATCTTGATTCGCCCATCGTTCAGCGCATGCAGGCAATTATCCAGGAAGCGGCAAAAACCCCAAAATCTGTGCTGCTGATTACCGATATCGAGATGGCCCATCCGCTCGTCCGAGTTAGTGCCTTCGAGCAGATTCTTCAGGGGAAATTTGCAGTGCCCACTGTCTTCTTCTACCCCGGAAAGCGCGGCACCGTCGGTGACAACCCGAGTTTCCTTGGTGTCTATCCCTCCGATGGCAACTACCGTTCCACCCACATTTACTGATCCTTTTTTCTATGAGCCACATCCGTTCACTTTTTGATCCCGAACTTCCGATTGACCGCCCGATCGAGAAGGTCATCACCTTCAGCAACCGGCAGCCCGAGGTGCTCGTCCATGAGGCACGCGAATACGTCCTCACCGACAACCTTTCCAAGGAATACGAGAAACTACTTGGATTTTTCGAAGACGCACAGGCGGGCGACCGCGGCAAAGATTGTTGCGTCTGGCTCTCCGGCTTTTACGGATCCGGTAAAAGCTCGTTCGCAAAATACTTCGGCCTCACCTTTGATCCCACTGCCGTTAGTGGGGATACCCACTTCTCTGACCATTTCCTCAAACAGTTTCCTAGCAAGCCTTTCCAGACGCGTCTCAAGGCCGTTCGCAGCAAGTTCGACGTCGCAGTGTTCTTACTAGATCTCGCGTCCCAAGGTACTGCCGGTGTTACCCATACGCCCATCTCAACCCTGCTCTTTGACCAAGTCTGTGCATGGGCAGGCTTCGCAAGTGACCGGAAAATCGCAGAGCTTGAAACCTTCCTTCTCCACGAAGATAGACTCGAAGAATTCCACCAGCGAGCCGAAGCAGAAACCGGCCTCACTTACGACGAACTCACCAGCCTGCCGGGCATTCTGCTTCCGATCGCATCGGATCTCGCCCACGAGTTTTTCCCGAATATCTGGAAAAATGCGGAAGCATTCCAGAATGCGACCGCCATCTCTACCCAAAGCGAAGCGGAACGTGTCGAACAGATGCTCGCCCTCGTCGAGAAAAAGACGGGCACTCGCCGCGTCCTGTTTGTCATTGATGAGGTCGGCCATTTCCTGCGCAACAACGACGCCCTGATCAACAACCTCGATGGCCTCGCCAAGAACATTAAAGAACTCAGCGATGGCAAGGCCTGGATCATTGCCACCGCTCAGCAAACTTTACCAAACACTGGCCCGTTATTCGGACTCCGCGACCGGTTCCCAATCAAGATCGATCTAAAGGCATCCGACATCCGCGAGATCACCCATAAGCGCCTCCTACGGAAATCCACCGATGGAAAAAAACTTTTAGAAACGCATTTCAAAGACCACGGCCAAAAGCTCACCCTGATGACCAAACTCAAGGACATTACCTCGGGCTCCACGTTGGACGAGACGACTTTCTGTGATTTCTATCCGATGCTGCCGCAGCAGTTCGATATTCTCATCAACGCCATTTCTTCCCTAGCCAAGCTGCAGGGCGGGATCGGTCTCCGCTCCGCCATACGCTGTGTTCAGGACATCCTCATCCACTCGCACGGAAATCAAAGCTCCGTCGTCAGTAGGGAAATCCCAGCACTTGTCACGTGCGCGGACCTCTACGACGTTCTCGAGACCGACCTCAGCCAGTCCGCTCGCGAAATCACGATCCATATCGATAATATCAGCCGCCGATATGGCGCAGACTCATGGGCCCATCGCATCGCCAAGTCGATTGCCATCCTTCAGCAGATCGAGGGTTTCCCGGTCTCTCGGCACAATCTAGCCGCTCTGCTCTATCCCGAAGTCGGAGCCGATCCCATCGCCTCCGATGTCAGCAGCGCAATCGACTCTTTACTCGCTGACCCGCTTGTTCCGATTGGTGAAACCGACGGCTCGCTCTCCTACCTCAGTGAGAAGGTTTCCCAGATCGAGAAAGAGCGCCAAAACGTCGCGGTCACAACCACCAGTCGACTCACCGTTCAGAATCGCCTTTTGCGTGAGCTCTTCCAACGTCCGCCCAAGGCCGTGATCGATGGAGCTAAAACCATCGAGTCCGGGGTCTGTCTTTTTGATGGATTTCGCGAGCAGGAAATCACCGGCAAGGACCGCGACATCCGCTTCCTGCTACGCCTCGTGACCGATGGCGAATTGGCGGACACCAAGAAGACCCTCATCAACGAATCTCTCGCCTCCGCCAATCAATCGCTGATCTACATCGCTGCGGCACTTCCTGTCGCGCTGGATGCAGCCCTCGCAGAAGTCCACCGCGCCGATGAAATTCGCCGGATTTACCGCAACGATTCCGATCGAGACGTCCAGCGTTACCTCACCAGCCAAGAGCAGCTTGCCGACGCTAAGGCCGCCGAGGTCCGCCAGTTTCTCACCCAATCACTCAACAACGGTTGGGTCATCTTTCGTGGAAATGCCATGGCGGCCACGACGCTCGGCAGCACGCTTGAGGCGGCGATGAGAGACCAGCTCGTCCAAGCGGCCTCCGCCGTTTTCAACAAGTTCAAACACGCAGCAGAAAACGTCGCCGGTGAAATCGCGGAAAAGTTTCTTCGAGTCAAAGACCTCTCCCAGATCGCTTCAGCGATTGATCCACTCAGCGTTGTCAGCATTCAAGGCACTGCGACGGAAATAAACATCAAGCACCCGGCGCTCGTCGAAATTCAGGATTTCCTTACGCGCCACCCAACCCCAGAAGGTAAGCGCCTCTTGGACGAATTTTCCCGCCCGCCTTATGGATGGAGCAAAGACACCACTCGCTACCTCATTGCTGCGCTCTTTTATGCTCAACGGATCAAGATCCGCACCAACGGCAGCGATCTCAGCGTGATCGGTGATCAATCACTCGCAGCGTTCAGAAATAACAGCGCCTTCAATCAGGTCAACGTGCTTCAGAACACCACTGAGGTCCCCACCGAAGTTCGGCAACTTGCGGCGCAACGACTCACCGACCTCACGGGAGAAAACATCCTCCCTTTGCCGCAGAAAATCTCCGAAGTCGCAGTGAAGCACCTTCCGCGCTTTCTCTTGGAGGTTCAAAAACTTCCTCAGCAGGTCGCCGGCCTGGGTCTCCCCGAAGAGCGGCTTTCCAGGCTCCAGTCCAGCATCACCAATGCCCTGATGGGAGATGGTTCTGACAGCGCGATGATCTTCGGGACGCAGGAGAGTGAACTCTACCAGGACTTACTCTGGACTCGGTCGATCAAAAAAGCCCTCGACCACGGTGCCGCCGAAACGTTGGGCGAAATCTCCCAGTTGCTGGGCGAAGCCCGCCGTCTCGCCAGCCAAGGTATCCTGCAAGACCTACCGGAAGCTCTCGAGGCTCAAGGCAGCGAAACCTTGGAGCGGATCAAAGACGGCACCTTCCACGAAAACATCCCTGCCCTTGCCCACACCCTTGAGGAACTCCAGACCCTCGTGACCCAGCGCAGTCAGGAGCAAATTGGCAAGCTCACCGAGACACTCGACCGCCAAGTTACCAGCCTCAGGTGCTCGTCGGATTTCAAGAAGCTGGATTCCAGTCGCCAAGTGCAACTCGAGCAGCGCCTCAGTGAGATCACCTTCCAACCCGAGCCGACACTTGCTGGGCTTGCCAAGGCTCAAACCAATTTCGCTAACACCGCCACCGAACTCCAGTCGATCCGCGAAGAAGTCGAAAAAGCCGCAGCACCGGTTCATCCACGGGTTACTGTCATTGACGATAAGCCCGGCGCGGAAAAAGCGTCTCTGCCGTCATTCATCGAGACCTTGCCACAGCTCGACGCTGCGATACAAACCCTGGAAAGCCACCGCTATGGCATCGGTGTCGGCAAGGCCCTCAATCTCAGCATTGAAGACTAAGAACCCCGCTTTTTCTGCATACCCATTTCCTACACGCAGCCCTGCCCACAAAAACTCCAATTCGAAGTTGCCCATCCGACTATTCTTCACTAATGTCTTCACATGAACCAAGCCACGCTGCTGCGGGAATCCCGCTCAAAGCACACGTTGAAGAACTCCGAAGCCGCTGCGAAGCAGCTTCGCGCTTTCAGGGCGGTTCTGCCTATTACCACGAGGAACTCGGAATTTTCCGCGCCTATGCCGAAGAGCAGGGCCTCTACCTCGCCGATCCGCCGGCCGAACTGAGTCGACCACCCGACGAAGAGGGCAACGAGCACCAAGTCTGGTATATTCCTGCCGAGCAAGTCTTCCTCAAGGCAACCTGGCCGGACTTTTTTGGACTGCTTGTCATCCATCGTCCCAACGAGGAGCACAAAGCCTCGCCCATTGCCTATCTGGAGCGCTGGCAGCTCCATAACGAATTATTCGGTGATCAGGTGACCTTCCTCGGAGCCTTCCAGACCGACACCGGCCTGCGGCTCATGATTCGCCAGCCCGCCATCGCAGGGGCTCCCGCCACCGATGAGCAAATCCAGCGATTCTTCACGGACTCCGGTTGGAAACGATTCGTGATTGATGGCGACACGGCCTTTTTTGATGCCGAGCGGCGCATCGTTATTTCCGACACCCACCGCGGCAATATCATCCTCATGGAAGACGGCCTCCTCGCTCCTATCGACCTCCGCGTCCAGCTCCTCTCGGATTCTCTCTTGGATACCGTCACCAAACTTTGCTCGTCCACTTCCTGAAAGCTCAAGCCTAACAAAACCAGCAAGCCTTTTTTTCCTCAGATCACGGCCCACCGATCACTTTCCACTTCCCATTCCCATGTTCGACACCAGCACCCGCAACCGCCTCGCTACCTTTGTTGGCAAGGCCCGCAAACTCCTCTGCGGCGATTACAACCAACCCGGTGGCGAAATCACCTCGCTGCTCCAGACCTTTGGCATCCAGCCCGACGGCTCCATCGCCGATCTCGATGGCGTCCCGGGCTTGGATCAGACCGGTTACGAGCTCGGTCTCAGTCTGCGCGGCATCATTGCCCACAAGCGCGCTGAAGCCGGCGACCGGAAGACCTGGGGCAAGTATGACGCCAGCGTTTACGATCTGATCCAGGAGCAAGGCTTCACCGTCCTCAACCGCCTTTGCGCCCTCCGCATGGCGGAAGAACGGCATCTCATACTCCCCGCCATCGGCCAGGGCACCAATTCCGATGGGTTCCAACTCTACGAGCAAATCACCGACAAGAGCCACTTCGACCGCGACGTCCGCTATCAGCAATTCCTGTTTTCCCTGTTTGATGAACTCGCCCTCGATCTCGGCGTGCTCTTCGACCGTTTCTCCCAGCACAGCCTGCTCTTCCCGCGTCCGGAGGCGCTCCAAGAGCTGCTGGAACTCCTCAACGACCGCGAACTCGCACCGCTCTGGGCCGAGGACGAGACCGTGGGTTGGGTTTATCAATACTGGAACTCTAAGGAAGAGCGCAAAGCCATGCGCGATGCCTCCGCTGCCCCGCGCAACAGCCGCGAGCTGGCCGTCCGCAACCAGTTCTTTACCCCGCGCTACGTCGTCGAGTTCCTCACCGATAACACCCTCGGCCGCATCTGGTATGAAATGACCCAGGGCGACACCGCTCTTAAAGAGCAGTGCCGCTACCTCGTGCGCCGCCCGAACGAAATCTTCCTCAAGGAATGCGAGGCCGCGCCCACCGACTCTGACAATTCAGAATTCGAAATCCAAAATCCAAAATCGCAGGAGGAACTCCTGCTCGAGCCCGTCCACATCCCACACCGCCCCCTCAAAGACCCCCGCACCATCCTCATGCTCGATCCCGCCTGCGGCTCGATGCACTTCGGCCTCTATGCCTTCGATCTGTTCGAAATCATCTACGCCGAAGCCTGGGACATGGCTGAACGTCTGCAGGCAGAAGGCCGCGAACCAGACCCAGCCTTTTTGTCATTTGTCACTTGGTGTTTGTCATTCCGAACGAAGGAGGAATTCCTTCGCGAGGTGCCCCGCCTCATCATCGAGTGCAATATTCACGGCATCGACATCGATCCCCGTGCTACGCAGATCGCCGGACTCTCCCTTTGGCTGCGGGCGCAGAAGGCGTGGCAGCAGCTCGGCCTCAGGCCGGCTGAGCGCCCCGCCATCAAACGCTCGAACATCGTCTGCGCCGAGCCGATGCCCGGCGAGAAGGAGCTCCTCCGCGAATTCGTCGAGCGCGAATTCCCGGCCGCGGAACGCGCCGTCTGCCTGCGGCTGCTGGAGGCCATCTTCGACAAGATGCAACTTGCGGGCGAGGCCGGCTCGCTGCTCAAGATCGAGGAAGAAATCCGCAGCTCCATCGAGGACGCCCGCGACGATTGGGAAAAGATCGGGGAACACCTGCCCGGATTAGCCGCTGACAATCCGACCTCTGACCTCCGACCTCTGACCTCTGGTTCTGACCCCCGACACCTGACCACCGACTTCTGGGAGCGCATCGAGGAACGCATCTACGCCGCCC